>JAZDIE010000142.1:0-4403 GCA_043805295.1 Pseudomonadota bacterium | reverse complement strand
TACAGTTCAACTCAAAATGGATAGTAATTTCAAACGGTATGTCTTGTTTAAAAAGGTTTACCGGTGGCCTTGAAAAAGGGGCGGACTTCTGAACCGCATCAATTGCCGCTTGATCCAGACTTTTGTTTCTGGATGACCTGATAACCTTTACTTCATGCACGTTGCCGAGTGACGTAATAGCAAATCGTACTGTGACGCGTCCTTCTACGTGATTCAACCTGGCTTTGTCCGGATACGCTTTGTGGCGTTCAATTTTTAGCCGGATCATTTCAAAGTAGCTCTGGGCATTGACAAACCCTCCAGTATCATTTCCTCTGAAATTTCCAGGGTTCCATGCTGTCACCATAGGTCCTGATGTGTTGCCAAACCCGTAATCACCGGCAGATAAACCCGTAATCGCTGGCACATCAATCCCCTCACCCATTGCCGTTATCCCGCTTATGGCTGGAGAGCTTGCACTCTGAGGACTCTGAACACAAGTCGGCCTTGCCGGTTGAACAGGAGGACTCATATCAAGCTTTAAATTCTTAATGTTTTTTGTAGCCTCCAGGTTGGAAAACGATTTAGGTGTGGACCGAGGGCTTGGCATGATCCTGGAAGGCGATTCCGAAAGATTTTGAATTGTCAATTCTGAAACAGTTAGAGTCTTGAACATTACAACAGAAGAGAAGCCACATAGGATGATCAGATGCAAAACAAGAGATGCGCTTATTGTCAATCCAAGAGATAAGGATGTCTTATTCATATGTGTCTGACTAGCGAACAAATACACCGTCCTTGAGGTCTACAGCGAGCGCAAATTTTTTCGCTCCGGATAGTTTTGCCGCATCAATGACCTTAACAATTAAATCGTATTTTACATCTTTGTCACCTTTAACTATTACGGCCATATCTGGTTTATTTGATATCCTTACGGAGATTTCGTATTTCAGCCTGCCGATATCTATTTTTTGATCGTCTAAGTAAATCTCTCCGTCTTTGCCTATAATAATGTTAAGGCTCTTGTCTGCATTGTTTTCCGCAGCCTTAGCTTTGGGAAGCTGTACCTTTATCCCTGGCTGGAGTAGAGCCGGAGTAGCAATCATAAATATTATTAGAAGAACAAGCACTACATCAGTGAAAGGCGTGATATTGATCTCAGACATAACCCGTCCGCGTTTGGCTCCCTTTTTCATGAGTTTTTCCTCATTGCAAGAAGATCTGTCGTCTCGGATGAACAGTATCCCATATCAGTCACAAAGCCATCTATGCGGCGGATAAAATAATTATAAGCAACAACCGACGGAATGGCGACTAACAGCCCTGCGGCAGTACATATCAAGGCTTCGGCAACCCCTCCAATAACGACAGATATTCCCCCTGCGCCGATTTGTGCCATACTGTGAAAGGAACGGACAATTCCGAGAACCGTTCCAAATAAACCGATATACACGGCAATGTTGCCAATAGTTCCAACAATGGTTGTGTATCGCTCCAATTTGACCGTCTCCAGCATAACCTCTCGCTCAGTGGCATTGGCAATGAGCTTCTCTTCTTGTCCGGATTTTTCTAGCGCTGAGAGCGCAACTGCTGAAATAGGCGCGTTTACTGTTTTACAAAATTTGATTGCACCGGTTATATCCCCGTTTTTGATATATTGCCGTATCTCATCCATGAACCTGACTATATCAAAGGCTTTCCGCCGGTAACTCAATATACGCTCAAGGAATATGCCAAGAGACAAGATAGAGCATGTAATAAGTATATACATAATGAACCCGCCCATATTAATGACTTCCCATATATTCTTTCCTTCAAACATTAATCATGTCTCCTTGTTTTCCTTAAAATAGCCTCCCTTAATTTAAACCCCTCGACCGCTTGACTAGTGTTTCCGATTCGTCATACTCTTCCCAGAGGTCTGGTCTTCCGTCGATATTGGTATCT
Organism: Pseudomonadota bacterium; assembly: GCA_043805295.1. GTDB lineage: Bacteria > Desulfobacterota > Desulfobacteria > Desulfobacterales. Next base: position 2,477 of record JAZDIE010000142.1, on the reverse strand, counting down.
TCTTCCACCTTCTTTAAAATTCCGCTTTCATAAAAATACCACGTATCAATCTTGCCATCCTTGTTCATGTCCCGTTCGGCACGTAAAGGTTTTTCATCTTTATCAAAATACCAGGTAAGAGTAATGTGCCCACTTTTTTGATCATCTTCCTCGCTTTTTTCCAGCTTTCCATTATCGGTATAGTATTCCTGGATATCACTTACCCCATCTTCATTTTCATCCACTTTTTTAATTTTTAAGACATCCCCTTTATAGCTGAAAGTCACTTCAGGTTTTCCATTCCCATTTTGATCCATTTCTAAAACAACTGTAAAGGGCGGCTTGTTAAACCATTGTTTAATCTCAAATACGCCATCACCATCTTTATCCTGGAGGATATGGTCTTTTTTTTCGTCTACATAAAACACCTTTAGATCAACTTTTCCGTCTCCCTTGGAGTCTTTCTCCATTCGCTCAAGTTTTCCATTCTGATAGTATTCCCATACATCAACCTTTTTATTAAAATCACTGTCGTAATCGACTCGCTCCTTTTCTTCCCTGGCATTAAATGCCGTCTGAACATCAACAACCTTATCCTTGTTACGATCCTGGGTTTGCAGGATAGCTTTCCCCTTTTTAAAACTAGTTACGGTCTCCATAAAACCGTCTCCATTCTCATCAAAGGCCATCTTGACAATCTGTCCACGCTCAAATGTTTGAATCCGGTTTATTTTGCCAGTGTGTTTCGTATCCTCTTCGATTTTTTGCGCTAGACCCTTTTTGTCAAAGTAGATAAAGATATCTTCTTTGCCGTCAAAATCACTATCCTTTTCCTGGCGTGTCAGAACGCCCCCTTGATAGCGAGTAATCAGATCATACTTGCCGTCATTATTTGTGTCTTTTTGTTCCTGTTTGGGCAATCCTTTCTCAAATTCCATGACTACCTCAAATTGACGGTCTGCATTCAAATCCTTTTTGATCTGAGAAATAGTTCCCTGGGCATAGACCTGTTCGATTTCGTAATAACCGTCCTTGTCCTTGTCATACAAATCCTTTTTTTGACGTCCCTGGCTGTCAAAACTAGTGGCCCGATCAATCTTGTTATCTCCATCCGTATCATAGCGCGCTTCTACCGGCAGTTCTTTGCAGTAGGTTTGCCAAATATTGGGTTTGCCGTCGTTATTGGTATCCTTGCAAGACTTCGCCAATACGCCATTCACAAATTCATAGATCGTATCGAGCCGGCCATTATTATCCGTATCCCGCTCGATCCGTAACGGCTGTTCCTTATTGTCGAACTCTACTATTTGCTGAATTTTTTTAGTTTGTGGAGATAACCGCCGGCTCTTTACATGTTTTTCTTTTTCAAACTCATCCCATACGTCTATTGTACCGTCAAAGTCAGTGTCCCGCTCTACACGTTTGATTGCGCCTGCTTCATAGTATTGGAACCGGTCCATGACAGCATCCTTGTTGCTATCCACTTCCAGCTTGATCAACTTTCCCTGCGGGTCCAAATGCGCGATCTGATCGATCTTACTGTCTTTATCAGTATCCTGCTTTGCAATGTTTTCTACGGCTAACGCCTCTTTTTGAAAAAAAACCAGGCCAAGCACAAACATAGTGATAAAAGCAGCATAACATACTGAATGTGTCGCAGGAATGCAGGGCTGTTCCGGCATTCCTGTAAATTGCTTGTGCTTTTGGTGGAGTAGTTTCATCAGGTTTACCTTGCCTGCATTGCGCCTAATATGTTTCTGTTTTAAAAAGCAGTATGTATAACCCCTCTGGGAGAGGAAGTAAAATAGATAATATTGATGATTATTATGGTTTATATTGAAAATATCTATAGCTAGCGTCTGAACGAAAACCCCGTTTTTAGTAGGTTGGGTTGAGCCAGTCCAATATTTGTTGGGTTTCGTACCTCAACCCAACCTACTAAAAACAATGACTTATGAATGAAATTGCAGCAAGGGCGAAACCCAACAAAAGGTTCATCCGCGTTTTCGTTCAGACACTAGCTAGAGTTTCTTCTTACCCCTTATTTCGCAATGAGCAGGGCATGCATATTGATTCTGCTATCGCAGATACGGTTCAACAGCTTCATATTATGACTGATGACAAGCACACCTATGTTATTCCCTTTGGCATGCCGTAAAATCATATGCCATATCTGCGCCTGCGTTACCGCGTCCAGCATTGCGGTGATCTCGTCTGCTATCAGATAGCGGGTTTTGGGGCCTAACGCCCTGGCAATAGCGATTCGTTGCAGCTCTCCGCCGCTCATTTCATGAGGAAAACGATTCAGATATCCTTTATCAAGCCCTAATTCCGTCATCATGTCCTGGCCTGAGAGGTTTCCTTCTTCAAGGATTTGCCTTATCCTCCATCTGGGATTAACCGAGAGTTCAGGATGCTGCCAGATCAGTTGAACAGGTGAGTGCCCTTTTAAGGGAAGCGGGTTATTGTTGACGTGAACCTCTCCTGACAATGGGCGC
>JAZDIE010000141.1:0-3127 GCA_043805295.1 Pseudomonadota bacterium | reverse complement strand
TGCCCACCGATTTAAACGCATTCAGTATATCATGGCTTGCCATACTTTTTTTGCAGCCCCGCAAGCGTTCCGTCCTTTATTAGTGCGTCGATGATGCTGGTATCAACATAATCCTCGACCTTTTGACTCTTTAGTTTTATTCCGAACGACTGAAGCTGGGCCAGTACGTTCTCCGTTGCCGCCTTTGTCGGCATAGCGTTCTCGGGCATCTGCGCCTTGAAGTCATTGTAAGCGATGTCGATGACCCGTGGATCAGAAAGCTTGAACTCCTTGGCAAGCACCTCTTTAGCCCATTTCTCATCGGCAAGCCCGCGGTAGCTGCCTTCTAGGGTAGCCTTCATGAAACGCACAAGAAGCTCGCGGTTGCCGTCGAAATACTTTTTGTCGATCGACAAGCCCGTGAACAACCATGGAATCTGTTCGGCAAAGAGATCGACCATCGGGTAGAGGCCCTGTTCATAGGCCATGGTTGCCACCGGCTCGTTCATCGCGGCAGCCTTGATCGCACCCGACTTGATTGCAGCTAAACGCTGCGGTGAGCCGCCCACTTCCTTAAATGTAACGTCAGCGCGGGTAAGCCCAAGCTTCTGCAACGCCAGCGTAGCGGCGCTGTCACTTTCGGAACCGAAGCTGCTGACACCAACAATCCCGCCTTTCAGGTCGGCAGCCTTCTTCACCTTTGGGTCACTGAAAAAGGTAAAGCGCATAACATTGCTTAAAGAGGCGATCACCCTTAGGTTGCCGCCCTTGACGTTTCTGCTCACCACTCCTGACAACCCGACATGCATGACCTGAATCTCGCCGGTCTCAAGAGCTTGGGCGCCGCGCGAGCCACCTCCCATGTCTGATATGATGACTTTGAGCCCTTGATTAGCATAGAAACCGCCGGCATCGGCAAGGTAGAGCGGTAGTGCCGTGTTGACCATTGCGGCGAGACCAACCTTGAAATCCGTACGCTCTTGTGCAGCCACTGGAACAGTTCCACTGGTGATCAGAATCGATGCCAAAACGATGACGAAGGACCAAAAAGTCCTTACCCTACCGATACGGTTGCGGTTACGCATATTGTCCTCCATAGTCAATGTTTTAAGGTTAAACGTCATATCAGCTTCATCTCTCAGAGGCTTCCGCTCAATTCATCGACGAACGGTTGCTTCAGTACATTTTATCTGGACTGTAAAGGTTTTTACGGTAACAAGCCAGATTTTTTTAATGAGCTAATAGAGTCATGAATTCAGAGACCATTTGTCTATATCTTGTTTATGGTTAAATCATGTATCCATGGGTGTCTGTCCACTTCACACTGGCGGCAACCGTGCTTATATTGATAATTCATTTCTTCTTGACGGGACAGTCTGGTTTCGTTTTCTTGACCTGTTTCTTTTCCCGCAGCAATCGGGATATGTTTTTTTGGCGTCTCGAGGTTTGTTGCTTGGCCATACTTGTACCTTCTGTAGAAAAAAAACCTATATACCAGCTCAATCTGTGTTTCCAGAATATGGTTTTTCAATATGTTTACCCCATATATCCTCCGGGGCATTCAACTCCATCAAGGTATCAGACAGATGCTGACCGCCATTCCAGAAGTGATATTTCTGATCGGCGTTGAAAGGGATGATTATGGCTCCGGTAACATAAGCTAAGCGATGATCTATTTTTTTCATTGAAAAACAATGTACATTTTATAATGCATTATAAAATCCGCTATTCCCACTCGGGCAAATCAAGTCTATCACCATCACAGCATATTGCAATGGATTCATCAGTGCTAAAATTTTCCTTGACAAATAGAACATACGTTCTATATACTGTAACTATGAATAGTAACCGTACCACAAAAACAGTCCATCAAGCCATTGCCGCCTTTTTCCGGGAAAACAGGCGTATGCCTTCCTACGGCGAAATGATTAACCTGCTTGGTGTCAGATCAAAAAGCGTCGTCAATTTCTGGGTCAACAAGCTCATTAATGCCGGCATTATCGAAAAAGATAATAAGGGCCATCTGACCTTTACAAAAAATTCATTCGGCCTCCCCATGGCAGGTTCCATTCAAGCCGGCTTCCCATCTCCTGAGGAAGAAGCCCTATGCGATGTCATATCCATGGACGAATATCTGATCACCAGGCCGGAGTCATCTTTTTTATTGCGGGTCAGCGGCGATTCCATGATTGGTGAGGGCATCATGGAAGGGGACTTGGTCATTGTTGAAAAAGGACGCGAACCTAAGGAGGGTGACGTTGTTATTGCTGAGGTTGATGGTGAATGGACAATGAAATACTTCCGGAAACAGGGTAAGCAGATAATCCTGGAAGCAGCAAATCCAAAATATCCGGTTATCAGACCTCAGCAGGAACTTAAATTAGGTGGCATTGTTTCCGCTGTGGTTCGTAAATATCACCACTAACGATATAAAGCTTATTGGTTTATTGCCGATAGTAAGATTGAAAGGAGTCCAGAATGACTACCATGGCAGCAACTTTTTCAAGACATATAAGAAGGCCAGGAGCAGCTTATAGAACTTATTCAAGGCCCAGTTATATGAAGCGTTTCAGCTATTTCATAGAAAACTCTGACTGGGATGAAGAAATACTTGCACAAGAAGAATTGGCAAATAAAGTATGCGTTGGCGTAATAATCGCCTCGGTTCTTTGCTTTGTGCCTGTTTTAGTCAGGTTATTTCTGAGATAGACCCCGTAATCATTCAAGGTTTCTTTCCCTTGTCTTTCCATTTATAGTAACCACGATGTCTCGAAAAAAAATGATAATGTTGGGAATGGTTGTCGGTTCCATTGCTGGAGGGTATATCCCGTCACTCTTTGGTATTGATGACCTTTCCATGATCTCACTGCTGGGAAGCTTTGTTGGCGGTACTCTCGGCATATGGATAGCACACAAATTATCCTGATAGCTTATTGGTATGGGCTTCCTGGCCAGTAAGAATTAACGATTACAGCGCCCGCAATATGACCTTAAAGGTCCACTAACTATCACACCGGCACATAAACTCCCCGCTTCGTCGTTTTTATTCTACCCAGCCCCGCCGCCCGGCTGGTGATAGCCCAGAGCTGCTTTTTGGTCATGCCTGTTTTATCCTGCAGATCAGCTGTCGTTATCCCCGTTTCACTGT
>JAZDIE010000140.1:0-6670 GCA_043805295.1 Pseudomonadota bacterium | reverse complement strand
AAGATCTATTCCATCATACACCCCTTTGTACCAAACCGCGCCAAATGTTTTTATGCCTTGCCGCCAATTACTCTTGTCTCCTACAAAGTAATTGACCTTTGCCTCCTGCTCATCCTCTGCAACAACCTTTACTTTCTTGTTCATGCCGACAAGACTAAGGCTGTAAACAGAGCGCTCTATCTCAGGCACTTCTTTCTTCAACCCTGAACCTTTGAACCCAGAACCCTGAACGGGGAACCCTTTATCCTTATCTTCTTTGCTCCGCGTCTCGACAAACGTGATTTTGTCCTTTGCAAGGCATATCTCCCTCCCTGCGCTATTTACATAATACCTTACCTCTGGCGAGACCTGGCCTTTGTTTTCAATAAAGTAAAGGGGAAGCTTGCCGTAGTCGATCTGTTTTGAGATGCCTTGTTTTTTAGTGATTTCAGGCGGCGGCGTTAATGTGTGTGTGTGTGTGTGTGTGTGTGTGTGTGTGAAGCAATGCCGACATGCGTGGAAGATCGAGACGTTGGAGCGGTTGTGCACGACATGCACGGCATGAATAACATGCCGGCAATCAAGAACCATACTATGACTGGGTTGTGGGTGTGTTGTTTCATGTTGCGCATCTCCTATTCTGTAAGGGCGAAAGATTTTTCGCTTCCACACAAAAATTAGCACACCACGTGCCACAGCTAATTATAATTATTACCACGCCGCAAAAGCCACTTGCATACTTGCATATGTATATGTATCGGACAATCATATCCCATGGTTAACCATGTGTAACTTTTTAATCTCATTGCAATAAATTAAAGATATCCACAGCACGTGCAGGGGCGAAAAATCTTTCGCCCCTGCCTAATCAACATGATATCATGCCAAGTGATGTCTGATCGGTCAGACCTCTGGTCTTAAAAAATTTTATATAACCTGCAATATTTTTTATAGCCGTTCTGGCTTAATCACTTCCTGGATCGTCAAGGATCTCATCTTGAACGGGTTTCGCGCCGAAGGGAAAGTTGCTAACGGTCCCGTTGAGGGTTTAAACCTCAAAATAGCAACCCAGGGTAGCGGCCAAGCCGCAACCTTGGGCTAATGGACACAGCCCCTTTGGGGCAATCCGTCTGGCGGAAAACTCTGGCTGTCCACGAAAACGCATTTGAGATCATCCACCACAGAATCGCCACAGCCATGTTATTAGCGCTATTTCGTAACATTTTCGTGCGGCTACCATAAAAATCACAATCCAAATAGAATGCCCTTACAGGAGTTTCCCGTGAGCCATGTAGAAAGATGGCTCCAATAATCTTCCGGCTTGACATAATATCTTCATTTATATATATCTAAAAACAAGTAATCTTTATATTAAAAAAGGGAAGGCAATGAGGACTCTTATAGATATACATGATAACCTTATGAAGGAACTCTTGAAAGAAGCCAACACCACGGTCAAGAAGGAGGCTGTCATCCTAGCCATAAAGACCTTTCTCGATACCAGGAGAAGGGAGAAACTAGCCTCTCTTATTGGAAATTATGATTTCGGCTATTCATTGGAAGAACTCGAAAAAATGAGGAAGGATGAATAAGGTCATTATAGATACCTCTGCCTGGATTGAATCATTTCGACCACAAGGGGACGAATCGTTGGCTCAGATCGTGAGAGACTTCGTAGTCAAAGGGGCGGTATTGCTGCCGGGGATTATAAGGGCAGAGCTTCTCAGTGGCGCTAAAAACACAAAAGAATATACGAGACTGAGCGAATTATTAAAAGGGCTTATATACCTTCCTGTTTCTGAAGAGTTTTGGGATAGGCTATCTGCATTTTCTTTTGATCTTTTCAGAAAAGGGGTCTCCGTGCCGTTGACTGACACATACATCGCCTTGCTCTGCATTGAAAATGATGTGTCAATTCTGCATCGCGATAAACACTTCGATCTCATAGCAGAGAAATTTCCGCGACTGCTCTCTGATTCCGGTCTTTGCCGGACAACTTGACCAAGGTTTTAGTAGCGTAGAAAACAAGAGATCTATATATTTGATGTCGTCTTTTAAAATTTTGTTTCCCCGCCACTTGTGGGAGGGGATTAAAGGGAGGTGGAACATGTGCGTCAGCGCTGAGAGAATGCCTGTTTTGCCTTGACACACTTCATTTAATAAGCTACCAAAAATCTTTTATTTTCACTCATTTTAATGGATAATTGTCAGGATTCAGGATTGGAATATCATTATGTTGGATAATGAAAGCGAAGCAATACGCAAAAGCAGAGAAAAGGCCGAGCAACTAGCCGCCGGAGGAACACCTCTTTACCCGAACACGTTTAGTGTAAAGCACACTTTGTCTGAGCTGATTGATTTTACTCGTGATCCAGAGTGCTCTGAGGAGTCTTCCCCTGTTTTTGTAGTGGCGGGCAGGATTATCTCAATCAGGCGGTTTGGAAAGGCCTCATTTTTTCATGTGTTGGACAGGTCAGAAAAGTTACAAGCATACATCCAGGAAGCCACATCAGGCAAGGAAAGTTACGCGCTCTGGAAAAAGCTGGATATTGGAGACTATGTCGGCCTTGAAGGAAAAATATTTAAGACAAAGACCGGAGAATGGACGCTCTCTGTCCAGTCTATATCTCTGATTGCCAAGGCAATCAGGCCGCTTCCTGAAAAATTTCACGGGTTAAAAGACCCTGAAAAGCGTTACAGGCAAAGGTACCTCGACCTGATCTCAAATCAAAATGTAAGGGATATATTTCTAAAACGGGGGAAAATAGTACAAGCATTCCGCGAATTTCTTGCTAAGAGAGATTTTTGTGAGGTAGAAACCCCAATGTTGCAGCCAATGCCTGGAGGGGCTGAAGCAAAACCCTTTAAAACATTTCATAACTCCCTGGGAATTGATATGTTCTTAAGAATAGCCCCTGAATTATACCTTAAACGGCTGATCATCGGCGGGCTGAACCGGGTATTTGAGATCAATAGAAATTTCAGGAACGAAGGGGTTTCCACCCAGCATAATCCTGAATTTACAATGCTTGAGTTCTATCAGGCTTACGCTACCTATGAGGATCTCATTGCCTTAACAGAGGAGATGTTTGCCTATATTGCGCAAGAGGTCATGGGAACGACCTCCATAACTTATCAGGGAGAGTCCATAAATCTCGCGCCGCCCTGGCAGCGCATGACCTTCAACGACGCTATGGTCTCCTTTGGAGGCGTGCCGGCTCAGGCTATAGGCGATAAGGATGCATTATTGAATTTCGCGCAACAACGTGGCATCCAGATCCAAAAATCCAACAGGGCGGGAAAGATTTTAGCCAAGCTGTTCGACGCGCTGGTGGAGCCGCATCTTGTGCAACCTACCTTTATTACCGCATATCCAATAGACATCTCCCCGCTTTCAAGGAGAAACGACGCAGACCCGAATATCGCAGACCGGTTTGAGCTTTTCATAGCAGGCAGGGAGATAGCAAATGGTTTTTCTGAGTTAAACGACCCAATAGATCAGAAAGGCCGATTCATGCAACAGGCCGCTGACAGGGACGCCGGAGATGACGAGGCCCACTGTATGGACCTTGACTATATCCGGGCGCTTGAATTTGGAATGCCGCATACCGCAGGCGAAGGAATCGGGATTGACCGCGTAGTAATGCTTTTTACCGACTCCCCTTCCATCCGTGAAGTAATTCTCTTCCCTCATATGAAACCGTCGGAAAAAGGTTAAAAAATCCCATGAATTTTGAATGGTTCATAAGCAGACGCTACTTGCGCGTCAAGCGGAAGCAGACGTTTATATCTTTTATCACTATAATATCAGTCTCCGGAGTTGCTGTGGGGGTTGCCGCGTCTATAGTGGTTATCGCGGTCATGACAGGATTTGGAGCAGACCTGAAAGAAAAGATACTTAGCCTAACTCCGCATCTTCAGGTCATGAGCCATCTGGGTTCGATCTCTGATGACCCTGATCTGTTGCGCAAAATAGAAGAGGTGCCTGGGGTTGTCGCCGCAACCCCGTTCATCGACGCTCAGGCGCTTATGAAATCCTCAAATGGGGTTACTGGGGCTGTTGTAAGAGGCGTGGAAAAAGAATCGATATGCCGTGTAATTGAACTTGAAAAAACCCTTGTCAAAGGAACCTTGGACGGGCTTGCACCAGGCAATAAAATAAGCAACGCTCCACCTCCTATTGTAATCGGAAAAGAGCTGGCAAGAGACCTGGGAGTGGATATAGACGACACTGTATATTTGATTACGCCAAAAGGGCCTCTTACCCCTATGGGGCAAATTCCAGGAATGAAAAAGTTTCTGATCTCCGGCATATTTGAATCAGGGTTTTACGAATATGATGCCTCGTTTGCGTATATCCCGTTAAAAGAGGCCCAAAAAATGCTCCACCTGCAAGAGAGGATAGGCCGGATACAGGTACGGGTCAAGGATGTCTACCATGCCGGAATGGTCGGCGATGAGATAGAAGAAACACTTGGCTCAGAATACTGGTCACGAGACTGGATATCAAGCAACAAAAATCTGTTTACCGCTCTAAGGCTGGAAAAAATAGCCATGATGATAGTCTTGACGTTAATTGTTTTGGTGGCCGCGTTCAACATAGTAAGCACCTTGATCATGATGGTCATGGAAAAAACTAAAGACATCGCGATCCTTAAATCAATGGGCGCAACAGATCAAAGCATTAAAAAGATATTCGTCTATCAAGGCCTTCTCATAGGATGTGTAGGCACATTTCTGGGCGTATGCGCAGGGCCTATTATATGCTGGCTCCTCTCTCAAATACCATTTTTCAGGCTGGCAGGGGATGTCTACTACATCAGTACGCCATCGCTGCCGTTTAGAATAGAATCTTTTGACGTAGCCATAATCTCGTCAGGCGCCATACTGATAAGCTTTCTTGCGACTCTTTATCCAGCCAAGCAGGCCGCAAAGCTTGATCCGGTGCAGGCGCTTCGTTATGAATAATGAAAGCCAATTTATAAGCGTCAAAGGGCTTTTCAAAAGCTACCAGAGCGGAAAGTCTGTAGTAAATATACTGTCCGGCGCGGATCTTTTCATACAACAAGGGGAGAGCTTGGCTGTTATAGGCGCGTCCGGCGTAGGGAAGTCCACATTGCTTCATGTCATGGGAACCATTGACAGACCTGACCGCGGCGAGATCAGATACGAAGGCAAAGATGTTTTTACATATAATGATCAACAACTCGCACGGTTCAGAAATAGCTCAATCGGGTTTGTGTTCCAGTTTCATCACCTTCTCTCAGAATTTAACGCGCTTGAGAATGTGATGATGCCGGCGCTGGTCTCAGGGATGGATTACAAAGACGCAACACCCCTGGCAGAGGCTATCCTTGCGCGCGTAGGACTTTCTTCCAGGCTCTCTCATAGGATCGGAGAGCTGTCAGGCGGAGAACAACAACGCGTGGCCATAGCGCGGGCGCTTGTTTTGCAGCCAAAAATTGTCCTGGCTGATGAACCGACCGGCAACCTGGACATAAAGACAGGAAAAACAATTCATGACTTGCTGGCTTATCTTAATAAAGAACTGGGCGTCACATTAATAGTGGCGACTCATAGTATGGAATTGGCCGCCCTTATGGGACGGCGTATAACATTAGTTGACGGAAAGATTGAAGAGGCAATGAATTGAACTACCCCTCAGCAAACTGGCTGACGGGGCAGTTCAATTCAATTAATGATAAGCCGCTTCTTTAGTTCAGTTTCCAGCTCTTCAGCCACATGTCTTTATGTTTTGTGTTGAGAGGAATCACCTCGTTTGTGCCGTCTGCCTTGCGGATGACAAGCGATGTGCCTTTGGAATCTGTATCGTGAATAAGCTGCGGCGCCCATGCAATGCCATTGCCAGACAAGTCGGCATATCTGGGATGCGAGTTATGTTCAGTCTCTTTATCTTCTGTAAACTCTATCACAGGAAGTCCTTTATACCTTGGCTCCACTCCGGTTTCGTAATCAACGGCGTAAAGCCTGGAAGTTCCACAAAATGTTTTAGTTGGGGCATTCAAATTGAAAGATGTGAAATACACAACGCCCGCCACGCATGTTGGATCCGTGACAACGCGTTCATCTAAATCGCTAAGATTAAACTTCCAGCCTGTGCCATAGAATGAATTATATATGTCGTTACCCGTCGCAAAATATCCCTCGAGTTCGGTCTCAGTGTCATACTGCGTAATGTCAATCAGAGCGCCTACATTAACGGAAGCGCTGGAATAATGGCCTCCACCATCCTCTTCTTCCACAATGCAATAGAACGAGTTGTCCTTTGTCAATGGATCAAACTTATCTTTTTCTATCATAAGTCTTCCTGTGCCGAAGAAGACCCGCAGCTTACGATCTGAACTGGTTGCGTTTGACTTGTCAAACACGAGCAAAGGTTTAGCGGTAATGGACTGATCAGAGTTGGTTTCACAAAGCTTACTGCAACTCCAGTCTAGGGTAGTTGGATTAAAGTAGATCTTCCATAATACGCCGTTTGTATCACCGACATAGATCAAGTCAAGGTATCCATCGTCATCGGAATCCACAGCCGCAGGGGATGTGGGACTATAATAATCAAGGATTTCGCCTTTGGCGCCCAAATCAAATTGAAATTTTGTGTTTCCTGTAGCGATATCCACGGCAACAATTTGACCATTGTCGCTATTCTCATCATAGCCGCTGGTGATTA
>JAZDIE010000139.1:0-2509 GCA_043805295.1 Pseudomonadota bacterium | reverse complement strand
GCCAGCCTTACAGCTTTTTTTATCTGTTTTTTCCTCGGGCCGTGGGTTATCAGAAAGCTCAGCGAGATGCAGATCGGACAGCATATAAGAGAAGATGGCCCGCAGGCACACCTCAATAAAGCCGGAACACCCACTATGGGCGGAATCCTGATTATATTTTCGATCTCTGTCTCGACACTTTTATGGACTAATTTGACAAACTATTATGTGTGGATAGTTCTTCTGGTAACGATTGGCTTCGGCGCTATCGGCTTTATAGACGACTATCTCATGCAGGTCAAAAAGAGGAGCAAGGGCCTCAGCGTTAAAAGCAAGTTTTGTTTTCAGATATTGCTCGCATTATTAACGGGGGCTCTTGTTTATATGTGCCCTGATTTTTCAACGCAAGTAACTGTCCCGTTTTTTAAAAATATTTCGCCGGATATTGGCTGGGGATATATTATTTTTGCAGCCTTTGTAATCGTTGCAACGTCAAATGCAGTCAACTTAACAGATGGCCTTGACGGCCTTGCTATTGGCCCTGTGATTATAGTTGCTGCCACTTATATGATTTTTGCTTATGTTGCGGGTCACTACAAAATTGCTGATTATCTCCAGATCAACTATGTCGCTGAAAGCGGTGAACTGGCAATTTTTTGTGGAATACTGGCTGGTGCGGGTCTGGGTTTTTTGTGGTTCAACACTTACCCGGCTCAAATTTTTATGGGTGATGTTGGTTCTCTTCCCCTGGGTGGTGCTATAGGCACAGTGGCTGTGATTACAAAGCAGGAAATACTGCTGGTAATAGTTGGAGGCCTTTTTGTTATAGAAACACTTTCTGTGATTTTCCAGGTAGGTTTTTTCAAGATGACAAACGGCCGAAGGATTTTCAAAATGGCGCCGCTTCACCATCATTTTGAATTAAAAGGATGGCCAGAGCCTAAGGTGATAGTGCGATTCTGGATAATTGCTATTGCACTTGCTCTTATTTCAATGAGTACACTGAAACTAAGATAAAGGGTTGGTAACGGTTCACGGTTCAAATTATGGAACTTAAAAATAAAAATATTCTGGTAGTCGGCCTTGGTGTTACAGGCGTTGCAACTGCCCGATTTTTAAAAAACAGAGGGGCATCAGTAACCGTTACTGATCAGAAGAAAGAACAGGAGCTCAAAGCATTCCAGCCATTAATCGTCGAGTCGGGCATAAGAATGGAATTCGGGCAACATAGAATTGAGACTTTTGAGAAAACAGACATTATAGTGATAAGCCCGGGGGTCCCGCATACAATTGAGCCCATTTTAAAAGCTAAAGAACGGGGTATCCCCGTACTGGGTGAAATTGAGCTTGCGTCAAGATTCATCGCGGAACCGATTATTGCCGTAACCGGTACTAATGGGAAAACTACTACAACAACTCTTTTAGGCAAAATGCTTGAAGATTCGGGTCTTAAAGTATTCGTGGGCGGCAATATAGGCAACCCTCTGATTGCATATGCCGACAGAGAGGAAAAGGCTGAAATTGTTGTTATAGAAGTAAGCAGCTTCCAGCTGGATACCATAGATACTTTCAGGGCCAAGGTGGCGGTTTTGCTGAATATTACCGAAGATCATATGGATCGTTATCCTGACTTAGATGCTTATGCAAAGTCCAAGTCCCGGATTTTTAAAAACCAGCAATATGACGATACAGCAGTGTTAAACGGCTCTGATCCTGTTGTGCGTTCTTTGAGCAGAAATATCCTGAGCAGAAAAGTTTTTTTCAGTTCAAAAGAAGAAAAAGGCGTGACAATAAGCGATGAAAGCATAATTTCTCAGGAAAACATGTCCCGGCTCCTTGCAGACTTTAAACTGCCGGGCAAACACAACATAGAGAATGCTGCCGCAGCAAGTCTTGCGGCATTTGCTGCCGGAGGGACTTTTGAAGGGGTATGGTCGGCATTGAGGAAATTTAAAGGGCTTTCCCACAGGCTTGAGTATATTGATACCTTAAATGGCGTTGATTTTTTCAATGATTCAAAGGCTACAAATGTTGATTCAGTGGCAAGAGCGCTTGAAACTTTTGAAAGACCCGTAGTCCTGATTATGGGCGGGCGAAATAAGGGAAGTAAATTTCATGCCCTGAGGGATTTGATAGATAAACACACAAAAGAGCTGATAGTTATTGGGGAAGCAAAAGAGGATATTAAGGCTGAACTAGGAAATATTAAGCCTGTTGAGACTGCGACTACAATGGAGGAAGCGGTTTTTAAGGCATATAATGCCGCAAAACCAGGCGATATTGTGCTATTGTCGCCCGCCTGCGCCAGTTTTGACATGTATAACAGCTATGCGCAAAGGGGAGAAGATTTTTGCAGGTCTGTTGCAAATCTTAATAGAACTATTTGTTATGACAAAACAACTGCCTAAAAATAATCCGCAATCAGGATACGATATCAAACTCCTTTTCTCTGTCCTTTTTCTGGTTGGAATAGGGATTGTAATGGTTTACAGCGCAAGTTCAGCCCTGGCGCTGAAAGAATTTGGAGTTG
>JAZDIE010000138.1:0-4625 GCA_043805295.1 Pseudomonadota bacterium | reverse complement strand
TCCTTTGCTACTGCCAGACACATCCTGACTTCCGCCACCTTCTGGCCTACAAAAAACATCTACAAACTAACGACCATATCGCAAACCGATTTTTCGGAACACCCTCGGCTCAGCAGCCCAGCTTCCTGTGAACGGTTACGAGCGATGATACCTCCTGGCTTATTTGGAATCTAATTGTTTTTCAGCAGTGGTATGCAACATACCTGGATTGAGACCAATAAGTTCTGAAATATGCGAAGGCTAGTCAGGGGTGGACAGATGGTTTTAGATCGCAGTGTTTTGCCGCGCTTCTATCAAGCATCCGGGCAAGCCCGCCTTTTTCAGAAGGCGTAAAACCAAGGGTTTTTTCCCATACCATCTCGTCTTCCATGCAGAAATAAATGCACGCATCCGGAGCATATGATGTGATCCATTCAACCATACGCTGGTACATCTCCATGCGTATGGGTTTTAAATAGCGCATTTTTTTGTCAAGGCCACTCACAAATTCCCCCAGAAAAAGTCTTGAACCAGGGAACCGCCTGGTTACTATATCTTTTAAATCAGGCATGAATCTAAACGCCCCCAGGCTGATCCATACAATTCCGGCTGCGTCCACCATTTGGAAAAGCCGGTCAATAACTTTTTTATAGTCTTCTTCCCACCCCTTATACTCAATTAATGGATCAAAATGAAACGCAAGCGGATACCCCCATGCCTGGCATTTTGCGGCTGCCTTAAGGCGGGCGTCAAGCGGCGTGGTGCCTGATTCCTCGCTTTTTATAATAGCAGGGGTGTTGAGAGACCACGCTACAATGGTTTTGCGGTTGTGGGAGAGCTTGGCGAGTTGTTCTACTTTGATTGTTTTTGTTTTTAGCTCAAGCGCTATCCTATTCTGGGCTGAAAAATAATCGACCAGCATTGTTGAAAGCGGGAGAACCATATCCCATGCAAGACTGTCTGTAAATTCACCTGTGCCGATACGATAAAAACTCTCAGATGCCGACTTGATTGATAGAAGCTCTGAAAACATATCGTCATGATTTACAAAGAGCTGTAAGACTGCCGGGTGAAAATACGCCTGGAGGATACAGTAGGCGCAATCCATAAAACAGAATGTGCCTATATGCAGTATTTGATATCCGCAGCAGATATATGAGGCGGTGCCAGGGCAAGGCCTTATAAAACGCCCCTTGTTTTTAGTCAGATATAGTATTTGTTTGCCTGTTGCCACAGGGTCAGGGTGCGTCTTGATAATATTATGGATGTGTGATGCATCGGATATGATTTTATGTGGGATATGGGCGTGCCGGTCGAGAATATCCCTAATAATTGGAAGATTTTCGACAGCCTCATCAATAAAAATAGATTTGAGGTTCAATCTAATGCAGCCCCCTCTTATAGTTAAATAATGATCCCCCTCTTGGAAATCGCTTGCCCATAAAGCCGCGTATTATATCTCTCCCTTTATGCTCATGGGTTAGGTCTAAAACAAAAGCATTGCAACCCATACCTTTGATCTCTTCGTAAAATTCCATCCACGAGAATGGTCGCGCTGCTATTAGATAAGAGATATTATCCATAATAATAAGACGATATCGCTCCTGCCTCGAACTCTCCAAAAGCTCCCCATTTTTTAGACCTGCTGGCACAATGCGGGAGGTGAAGACAACAGGATGACTATATAATGTCACTACATGCCTTACGCGATTTTGTGTTTTGTGAAGCAGGGCGCTTAAGTCGGAAGAATCCGCCTCAATTGAGATGACGCCTGAGGCAACCCCCAGATCTCCTATGGCCTGAAATGCCTTGCTGTTTAAAAGGTTAAGTTGATGTCCTGCCTGGAGGAAGAGGCGTGAATTACCAACAAGCTGTAATTGGCCAATATTGGTTATCTCCCAGTTTACGACACCCTTTTTTTTCATATCAGCAATAGCCTTTCGGTAAAATCCAATATCTTTTTCATGGATAATTGGCGGAAGCGAGAGCCACACAGTTTTTTTTTGTTTTTGAAGAGAGGCGACCAGCCTTGAAAGCCGTTGATCGTGTTGTTTGGATAGATTAATAATAAACTGATTTATCCTTATGCCTTGCTCATCAGGGGGACTTTGGCCAGTGTTGATCCTGACAAATAGCGCCTCATTTTTTTGCGGACGGCTGGCGGTTTGTTGTATAGAATTACCTGGAACCTTTTTTATATCTATTGGCAAATCAGGTTTGAGTTCAGGTATCTTTTTCCCTACAGCCTTTTTAATAATTTCCCATATCCTTGCCGCAGGGAGTTCCTGATAGAACGAACTCGCGTCAACCCGGAAAAGGAGAGTCCCTGGATCGCATGCAAATGGCAGGACAGTAAAAGCGGTTTTACCTTGTTCGATTTCTTTTACGTTTTCCCCGCAGGTTTTTATCTCTATGATTGTGGCGGATGCTTGTTCGTCTGTTTTTGGGAAGTATGCCCTAATGCGATCGCCTACGGAAAAAGACTCTTTTGCTTTGACCATTACCCCGTCTTTGCACGAACCTGTAACCGAGCCGATAAATTGCCCGATGTTAGGCAATGTATTGGGCGAGAGGATATCTTCTCGTTTTCCAGTATAAAAACCTCGTGTAAGACGGCGTCCCATGGATTCTGAGAGATACGACTTTGCCTCGGCAATGGCGCTTTCCGGCGAATCCAGCGCCAGTCTGTACGCGCGTGTGATTGCGGCGACATAGGTCGCGCTCCTCATACGGCCTTCTATCTTGAGTCCTGCTATTCCAAGTTCCTTAAATCTCAAAAGAAGGTCAATGGTCGCAAGGTCGCTGCACGAAAAAAAATACCCTTGCCGCCCCCCTGCTTTTTTATAGCGCCGCCTGCAAGGCTGGGTGCATCTTCCACGGGTGCTTCCCCTGCCGCCGAGATAACTGCTGAAACAGCAAAGTCCGGAATACGAATAACACAAGGCGCCATGGATAAAGACCTCAAGCTCTATTGGGCATGCAGTTCGAATTTTTTCTATCTCGTCTAAGGTCATTTCCCGTGCGAGCACGACACGCTTGAATCCCATTTCCCATAATTGCTTTGCGCCCAGGGAATTGTGGACCGTCATTAACACGCTGCCATGCATTGTAAGGCGAGGGAAATGAGACTTGATAAGATGGTATATTCCAAGGTCCTGGATAATGACCGCTTCCGGCTGAATCTGGTCGAGCGCTGACAGCAACCGAACAAGCTGTGGGATCTCTGATTCCCTGATCAGGGAATTGAGGGCGATATATATTTTTACTTTTTTTGTTTGGCTATAGGCAAGGAGCCACTGGAGGTCTTTTATTGTAAAATTTTTAGCGTAAGCCCTGGCGTTGTAACTTTTAAGTCCCAGATAAACTGCGTCAGCTCCGTTTTCTAAAGCGGCATGGAACGCCTCAATTGATCCTGCTGGGGCTAAAAGTTCCATTGCTAGGCTGAATATATCCGGCTGTACGCGAGCGGGGATGAGTCCCACGCCTGATAACATGGTATTAAGTGTTGGCCTTTTACTGTAAGCCAGGAATAATCCATGTTAAGGTCGCGCACTTTGCTTTCCTCAGTTGGTTCGGCATGGATTGTGGCTGCATAGTTGGACTGGAAGATTGCTACTCCTCCTTTTTCTGTCTTAGAGATAAGGTATGAATTGATAAAGGTTTCCATGTCTATGCCCTGACTGCTGCATAAAGCAGCGATCTCAGCCTGATCTAATTGTATAAGCACGTATCTGGTTTGGCTACGCTCGGATATTTTTGTTAATGAGCGGGACTCAGAGCTTCCAACATATACTGTTGTGACATAAGGCACTCGTTTCAGGTATTGCGCTGCAATCGCTGCCGCGGTGCGTCTTCCTCCGGCAAGAGGGTGCAGCCCGTAATACTCAAAAAACTTTTTTTGGAGATTCTCGGCATGTTCATCTCCTTTTTCGTAGAGGTCTTTTTGAATGTATTTTAAGCGCCGCATTAAGTCTTCAGCAGCGTCTGTTATAGGCCAATCGATCCGCACGTGAAAATGTGAGAGCGCATACCTAGTCTTTGATTTTACAGAAGGATCTCTCTGGATAAGAAGGGCGTAATCTATCGGCAGCAGGTCTTTGAGCAGCAAAGAGAATTGCATTGACTCAAACATTTTCAGGTTTTGAGGGATATCCTTGTAAAAATTAATGTGCTGCATTTTCAAGAGGTTTTCTTTGGTCAGCTTGTTGTCATCAAAGAAGCGGATATATTTTTTATGGGGATTTGGAATGGAATCCTCGCTAAAGATCAAAAGCAGGTTATTGTGCAGGTCATGTTCCACATCCGGTATAATGGCTCTCGGCTTAAGCTCGCGCATCTCTACAAATGGGTAAGCGATATTGTTTTGCACAAACTTTTGATAAGATTCAACAAGACAGTATTGTATAAGCAGGCAGTCGAGTTCATCTCTCAACACCTCGTATATGGACCTCCTAAGCTTATGTCGTCTGCTTAACTCTTCACGATATCGCCAGCTAACCAACTTTTTTATTCCTTATTTTAATGCCCACAGTGACAATATTTATTTAAATCTAATATGGTTGCCGCTGCTGAAATAGTAACGCCATAAAAAAGCGCTGGTTTATCCTGGTTAATAAAATTTGTAATTGTCCCGTTTACAATGGTCG
>JAZDIE010000137.1:0-6419 GCA_043805295.1 Pseudomonadota bacterium | reverse complement strand
GCTGCCAGTACCCGAAGAAGCATACCACCCAGAGGACAAGTATGGATATGAAAACAAACGGCACTCCGTACTTGATAAAGTCCATCGGGGTAAGAAGCTGCTCGCCTGTTTCCGGATGCTTGGCCATACCGTAGGCTATAGCGTTATTTACAGTACCTACGATCATGCCGTGGGCATAAGAAGACCCGAATGAACAGGCAAGTCCCACCTTCCACAGATGCACACCGCCCATGGCGGCCATAGGCAGAACCACAGGCCCCAGAGCACCGACTGCTGCGCCGTCACTCATGAAGTTGGTAATGATTGTGGTGATAAGACTTGAGGCAAGTACAATGCCAATGCCTTTGTGGAAAAACTCCGGCAGTATTCCTACAAATGTCTGGGCCAGCCACACACCCGCGCCTGTATTATTCAGGGCAACACCCATCGCGCACGCTCCGGCATAAAGTGCTACAACATCAAAGCGCACCCTCTTCTGAACATCTTCCCAGGTCATCAGGCCTGCGAGCAGGATGAAAAAGACTATCAGCATGCTCGAGCCGCCAAGGCCGATCTTCCCGCTTAAAACCATCCATGAAACAATCTGTGCCCCAAACAAAACGGCCATGACAAGCTCTTTTCCTCTAATAGGCCCCATACCCTCAACACCCTTTTTCATTATATGACCCAGGTCCATCTTAAGTGCAGGCCCGGTATGTCTGGCCATGGTAAAATATACCCATAAGCCGCAGGCAATAGCAAGAGGCGGTACCACAGGCAGGCCGTACATCATCCATGTAAGAAAATCCATGGGCATGCCATAGCCTGCGAAATAACCGACCATTATAGCCGAGCGGCCTCCAACGGCCGGTGATCCTGATCCACCCACGTTTCCGGCAAAGCATAGCCCCAAAAACAGGCAGCAGGCAAGGGCATGAAGCTCTTTCTTGTTACAGCCTGCTTTCTCTCCGGCCATATATACCATGACCAGAATCGGACACATAAGTGCAACCAGGGCGTGTTCTGAAAGAAAGCCCGCAAGAATGGCTAAAATAGGAAAAAAGATAAAACAATAACCCTTGAGCCCCTTTATCTTACCCAGGAGAATATTGCCTATCCTCCTGTCAAGCCCTGTTACCCCGACTGCTGCGGCCAGGATAAGCACGCCCAGGATAAAAAATACCGCATCCTTCATATAGGCCTTTGATATCTCCTCGATAGGCAGAATAAACCAGATATACAGAACAAGACCGATCAGGATATCCGTACACGCCAGGGAGATCGCCTCCGTACCCCAGAGAAGGGCGATGGTAAAGAGCATGGCCACGCACAACTTCAGCTTCCAGGCCACTTCTTCCGGCGTGTATTTGTCTGCGTCCTTCTTTTTCATAAGATTGTTGAAAGAATCAACAAAGTTGGTTGTTCCGGACTTATACTTGGCGCCCAGCACTTTATCCTTCTGCACAAGGTTTAACATGCTCTGCGGAGTGGGTATCACATAAGCCACAGTAACAAAAAAGATGATTAAACCCAGTACGATACCAGGCTGAAATCCGGGCGCTCCTTTCCACCATTTCCCGGAAAAAGGTTTGTGCTTTTCTACCGGTGCTGTTACTCCATGTTCCATTTTTGTTTTCCTCCTTTATATGTTTATATTTTCCGACTTTTATCCTTAATGAAACCCTTATGCTTCAAAAAAGAGGCTGAATTAAAGGCTCAAGTCAAAGTAACTTAAACATCTTGCATCTCATCTTCATGCTGTCTTTGGTCGATCCAATCCATGTGTTTTGAATTGAGTCCTAATTAACAAAGAGCTGTTTTTTCCTATATACATAATATCCGAACATACACATAAGTGTAATAGGCGCTAACTGGTCAAATGAACCTGAAGATATGATATCAATAAGATTATTGACGACCCCAAGAACCAGAAATATTATATATACGCTCCACGCATATCTCTTTAACTTCATGAATCCATTAAATATATAAAAACTTATTCCGGCATGGAGCAAATGAATCATAATTGCCGGCCACCCTGAAACTGCCAGTCCTATGAATCTGACCGGCAACCTGGAAAAAGCCGCACAGACACAAAATATACCGCTGACAAGCATGATTCCCCCCAAAAGGGTAAGCCCCATAGGTTTTTTTTTGCGCGTTCCCCTTTGCGATACATTACATTCCCTCCGGGTATTATCTGTTTTTTGAGATAGACATTTGATCTCCATTGTCCCGACGTTTCCCACCATATCACCTCCCCCCACTGATACTGCCGTTGTCCGTTTATCTGGCCGAAGAGGATATCCGGTCATTACTCCCCTTTATCCCCCAAGTTCTTTATTGATAAGCTCCTTTAGGTATTTCATATCCACCGGCTTTGACAAATAACCCGTGCAGCCCATGCCTTCTGCAATCTGTTTTTTACCCCACACAGGATAGGCTGATATCATAATCACCGGCATTTGCCTGTTAATGGCCTTGAGCTTTTCCAGCACCTCAATTCCGTCCATCTCCGGCATGCAAACATCGACGATAGCCAGATCAAAGGGCCTTTCTGCGACAAGTCGAAGCGCTGCCGCTCCTGAGCCTGCGCACTCAACATCGTAACCAGCTTTGCCCAGCACGCGTTTTAAGAGCACCTGCATGTTCTCCTCATCATCCACGACCAGAATCTTATACTCCATAAGCTTCTTCCGGATACCGCCACCCTGGTCCTCCCACAGCAAAGACAGAGAGCATTTCAGACTTTTTAACGAAACCATCAACTTTTAAACTCATTTTTTATTGTAAAGCAGAAAGTGTGCCAAAGAAGAGGGCTAACGATGCAAAAACGATAAAGGATTGTATTAACAATTAATTATTAATGGTGAGGAAGGCTTGACCAATATTAGGAAGAGTGTATTTTCGTTCAAAATAATGGACACTGTCCATTTAGTTGGGCACTGTCCAAATATGACAAACTCGTAAAAAGTCAAAAAATACCATTTCCCGTCATTCCGGCGAAAGCCGGGCACGTAGTGAAGCTTTAGCGCTATCCAGTTTTTTTCGAGTGGTTACAGATCATCTGGACTCCGGTTTTCACCGGAGTGACGACTTTTTACGAGTTCATCAAGTTTAATCTCTCCCAATTTCTAATTTCAAGTTTCAAGCCGTGCACGGCTATGCATCAGAATAATATTTCTTGATGCATTCGGGACATATTCCGTGAGAAAAATCTATTCCCGACATTTTTTGGTTGAGATACGCTTCAATAGAAACCCATACACACTTATTGTGTTCCCTCTCACGACGTATTTTCTTGCAATGCATGCATATCGGAAGATTAGATTCGTATATCTGCATGCGTCTTTCAGCTCTTTTCGATTGTATGGCTCTTTCAATAACAAAAAGAAGCGCTTTCCCAAGATTTTCCGTCTTTTCAGCAACAAAATCGTCCGCTCCTATCCGCATTGCCTCAACCGCTGTCTCAACACTTTTTGTGTTGGACAAAATTACAATGGGAACACAATTATTTCGAAGCCTGATATTTTCTATCAATTCCAGGCCGTTCATCTTCGGGATGTTTAAGCCTGTGACAAGAATATCATATTTCAGCCCTGTCACGTTTTGCAGGGCGGCCTTGCCGTTTTCCACGCATGTAACCTCATATCCGCCGCCTTCAAGGAAAGATGTAACCATGCGAACGGTTGAGGGAGATTCATGGACAAGCAATGATTGTTTCATAATGATTTCCCAATGCCGAGAGCGCATAATTTATTATATAATGAACTTCGACTTATTCCCAGAATCCTGGCGGCCATTGTTTTATTGCCGCTTGTCTCTTCCAGTGCCTTTAATATAGCTTTCCTTTCCGCATCCAGGCCCGCGGTCTTGATTACGGTTTTGAACGGTTCCAACTGCCTGGTTTTATGCGACATCGTTTGCCTGACGGGCAATGGCAGCGAAGCTTCATCAATAAAAGGACTATCGCTTAGAAGTACCGCGCGGTCCATGACGTTTTCAAGCTCTCTGACATTTCCAGGCCATGGATTTTCCATGATGGCGCGCATGGCATCCGGCGTGATATCGGAAAGTTTTTTGTCATAAATCGCAGCATATTTTCGCATAAAGTGATATGCCAGCATAGTGATATCAGACCTTCTTTCCCTCAACGGAGGCAAATCGACGGTGACCACAGCCAGCCGGTAATAAAGATCCCTTCGGAATCTCCCCTCATGCATGGCCTGCTCAAGATCAATGTTTGTGGCCGCTACCACACGTACATCTCCCTCAATACTGGCAATGCCGCCTACCGGTCTTACCTCTTTTTCCTGAAGCACCCGGAGCAGATTCAACTGCATGGCCGAAGAGATGGTCCCGATTTCATCCAGGAAAAGCGTGCCCTTGTCTGCCGCAATAAATAGCCCTTTTTTATCTTTAACCGCTCCGGTAAAGGCCCCCTTGACATGGCCGAAGAGTTCACTTTGCAAAAGATGTTCCGGGAAAACACCGCAATCCACAGCAATAAAAGGGTTGTCTCTCCGGCTGCTCAGGTTGTGGATAAGCCGGGCGATCAACTCCTTGCCGGTACCGCTTTCTCCCTGGATCAGGACTGTAGCCTGGCTGTCTGCTACCCTGGCAATGAGTTTCAACACATCCTGCATGGCTTTGCTCTTTCCGACAATCTTTTTAACTCCATCTTTGTCTTTCAGCATCTCGCGGAGCCGTTTGACCTCATTACAAAGTTCGCAATATTTTAAGGCCTTGCCTGCTACCAGAAGGATATCATCTTTGCGGAATGGCTTGGTCAGATAATCGAATGCGCCTCTCTTCATAGCCTCAACCGCAGATTCGATAGTGCCGTAGGCCGTAATTACAATAAAAGGGATGTCCGAATATCCTGCTTTTACCTCCTTTAACAGGTCCATGCCGCCAAGGTCGGGCATCAAAAGATCAGAAAATATTAGATCAAAGTCATTCGTTTCCAATAGACTGAGCGCCTCGGTTCCACTGGCCGCGGTTCGCACCTCATGCCCATGTTTTGTGAGAATTTTTTCAAACAGCTTGAGCATGTGCTGCTCATCATCCACCACTAAAATCTTCGCAAACACCGTATCCACCTCTATAGATGGCTAAGTAAAAAGTTTCATATACAAGGCGTAGTGATTTTTCAGGATCGAAGGCATACATATAGTATGTTGAGAGTCTGAAAAATCACTGCAACACAGTAGATGGGACTTTTTACGACGCCATCAATCTTTTATCGGAAAATAAAGGTTGCATATAGTTCCTGCTCCCTTTTGATTATTCTCTATTTTAATTTTTCCTTTGTGGTCTTCCATGATACGCTGACAAACAGAAAGCCCCAACCCTGTCCCCTTGCTCCCCTTGGTAGTAAAAAAGGGATCAAATACACGATGGAGAGCGTTTTCGGATATCCCGTTACCTGTATCTGATATGCTGATCCGAATCCAATCGCCGGGTCCCGGCAACCGCTCTTTGTTTACAGTACCAATACCAAAAGCAAGAACACCTGCATCAGGCATTGCTTGAATAGCATTAATCATCACATTAAGAAAAACTTGCTGGATAAGCTGCGGATCAACCTTGATGGAGGGAGGTTCCATTTCAAAATCCCTTTTGATTTTCACCTTATTTTTCTTGATTCTGGGGGTCATTAATACAATTGAAGCTTCAAGAAGTTCAACGATGTCCACAGGAATCCTCTCAGGGGGCTTTAACCTGGCAAAGTCCAAAAGGTTTTTTACCACGTCTACACACCGGGCTGTCTCTTTTTCAATAATTTTGATCGGTTCAATCAAAGGATCTTTCAAAGGAATCTCATCTAAAATATCCTGGACAAACCCGAGGATAATGCCAAGTGGATTGTTGATTTCGTGGGCAATACCGGCTGCCAGCTCTCCCATGAAGGCGACCTTGCTGGATCGATGAAGCTGATCCTGCAACATATTTCGCTCTACAAGCAGCCTGCGGCATAGATCCTCATCTTCCCTGGCTTTTGCTTCCCGGATCCGCCTGGCAGTTACGTCCCTGACAATTATAAGAAAATGCCGCGCCTTCCGGTAATCAAAGGGGGCAAAAGCAACATTTGCCGTTAATATCTCACCATTTTTTTTCTGAAGATCAATATCAACCTCTGTCGTCCTTTCGATATCAGGCAAAGTTGAGAAAACATATCGGTTTTGTTCATAAGGCGCGCACAGGTCTTGCAGATTGTTCTTCAAAAATTCCCGCCGGGAATACCCCATACACTTTTCAAACCATTTGTTGGCAAAAATTACCCGTCCTTTGCTGTCTACGATCAACATGGGAAGGCGCACATCTTCAATCATAGTCTTAAACAAAGGCATCTCCGTATCTTCCAGCATGTCCGCCGCCTGCCTGTACGTGCTCGCACGCAGACAGGCACCTGCACAGACAGGCGAGAGCGGGAATCC
>JAZDIE010000136.1:0-7170 GCA_043805295.1 Pseudomonadota bacterium | reverse complement strand
AGGCGGAAGGTTTTTATAGTTGTTTTCTCTTTCACACACCCCGACCGCTACGCGGTCACCCCTCTTGTTAGAGGGGAATTTCAACAGGTCATGTGTCATGGGGCGCGCAACACTCAGTTTTTCAAAAACCTAAACTGTTACCTCCTTTTTAATTTATCTATATATCCCTAAAAACCTTCAGCCTTCAGGCTATACACCTGATTAGTTACTATATATACACTTTCGCTTATTTTGAAAAGGCTAAATCTAAATGGGATATAAACGGAAAGTTATTTACTGCTCAGTTGATATCTTTCAGCCCTATGTCTAACAATCTCCCCTTCCACCAGATAGATCACGTATTCGGATATATTGGTAGCGTAGTCTGCGACACGTTCCAGGTGGGTGGATACACGCAGCATATGTATAAGGCATTGAACACGATCAGGATACTGCCCAATCGCCTTTTCCACCTGCCCGTACATATCACGGTTAATTCTATCAACTTCATTGTCTGCCTTACAAACCATAAAGGCAAGATCCGCGTCCATTGTAACAAACGCAAGCAAACTCTTCCTAAGCATAGTCTGCGCCTTTTCAGACATGCCTCTAAAATCAAACGGGATATCTATTTTGGGTTGGCGCGCAAGGAACTCCGCCCGCTCCGCAATATTAACCGCAAGATCTCCGATACGCTCAAGTTCGTTGTTGATCTTAAGCACGGAAACGATCAGCCGGAGATCAGCCGCTACCGGCTGGTGGAGGGCAAAAACTTTAAGACATTCTTCTTCGAGCGCCACTTCCATTTCATCTATATCAGGATCACCCTCAATCACCTTTAAGGCAATATTAGCATCCCTCTGGTCGATAGCCTTTACGGCGTTGCGCACACGCTCCTCTACCTGAGAACTTAGCATAAGCAGATTTTTTTTTAGTTTATCAATCTCTGTCTCAAGCAATCTTGACATCTTGATTCTCCTTCTACCCAAATCGGCCAGTTACGTAGTCTTCGGTCTTTTTCTTGACCGGCTTAGTAAAAATCCGCTCAGTCAGCCCAAATTCTATCAGCTCTCCCTCATAAAAAAAAGCGGTGTAGTCAGATATTCGAGCCGCCTGCTGCATATTATGTGTCACAATTACAATGGTAAAGTTATTCCTAAGTTCTCTGATCAAATCTTCAATGTGCGTAGTGGATATGGGATCAAGGGCTGAGGCAGGCTCGTCCATAAGGAGTATGTCAGGGCCAACTGCAAGCGCGCGCGCAATGCAAAGGCGTTGTTGCTGCCCGCCTGAAAGCGCCAACGCGTTCTGGCTGAGCCGGTCCGAGACCTCTTCCCATAAGGCGGCCATACGGAGGCTGTGTTCAACTATTTCTGAAATCTGGCTGCGGTTTTTGATCCCCACTAACCTTGGGCCATAGGCAATGTTGTCAAAGATGGACTTTGGAAATGGATTAGACTTTTGAAACACCATCCCTACCTTACGGCGAAGCGAGACCACATCTACATTAGGGCCATAGACATCCTCGCCTTCCACCTTTAAAACACCCTGGCTTCGGACGTCAGGTATAAGGTCGTTCATACGATTTATTGACCTGAGAAATGTGCTCTTGCCGCATCCGCTCGGCCCAATGATCGCAGTGACTTTTTTTTCCGGTATGTCGAGGGAGATTCCTTTCACCGCCTCATGGCGGCCGTAAAAAAATGAAAAATTACACGCAAAAATTTTGGAAGTCATATCTCCGCTGTTTTGCAGCATAAGCGCTATGCCCCCCTCAGTTTTTTAATAAATCTTGCCCGAATGTATATGGCTAAGCCGTTTAAAAGCAGTACAAAAGATACCAGCGAAAAGGCCATCCCGTACTGGACATGCCGTATCATATCTACTGCCTCGTGTTCAGTGCAAAGATTGTATAGGTTCCACGACAATGCCGGCGTGGGGTTGCCAAATGCCTCAAGAGGCGACAACGCTGACCCAACGCTTACGGCAGCGGTAAATATTATGGGCGCCGTCTCCCCTGCGGCCCTGCCAAGCCCGATGATTATACCGGTTAGAATACCAGGCATTGCCTGGGGAAGTATGACACGCACAATAGTCTTCCAAAGGCTTGCTCCTAAGGCAAGCGACGCCTCCATTTGACCTACTGAAACAAACCTTATTGCCTCCTCAGCCGTACGTATGATAACTGGCAGCACAAGAAGCGCCAAAGTAGCAGACCCTGCAAGTACGCTCTTGCCGCTTGACAGATGAACAGTATTGATAAAAAAGGCAAGACCAAATAAGCCAAAGACTATGCTCGGCACTGCGGCAAGCGTATTGATACATGTCCTGATAACCCTGACAATGATTGAATCCTTCGCAAACTCCGCAAGATAAATAGCCGAGATTATCCCAAACGGTATTACAAGCAACATGCACCCGAACGTAAGGTAGCAGGTGCCAAGCAACTCTGGCCAAATGCCCCCAAAAAAATGGGAGTCTTTAGAGACATCAAAAAGAAATCGAAAATAAAACTCCAGCTTGGGCTGAAGCATTCTTTTCACATAATCCTTATCTTCAAAATAAGAGAATATCTCTGCTACCGGAGTTCCTATAAACTCTTTTTTTCGTTCAACCTCAACTCTGGTTGAAGCCATATGCTCATCGTAGTTATACTTTTCTATATATAAAAGATCATGGAGCTTTTTCGTAGCCTGATCCCAGCGCGATTCCCCGTATTGATCGCGAAGAAGAGAAGGAGGCAGGGCGCCAGGAAAAGGCCCAATAAGTCCGCTAACCGCTTTTTTGAGCGACAGGAGGGATTGCTGGTATTCTGCGCGTCTGGAAAAATCAATAACCACAGCGATCTTATGAAAATCCTCGGCCATTGCCCATATTTTTTCCATCGGAGTACCCTTAAAGGTAGCTCTACATTCCCCAGCCAGCAATAAATTCACTTTATCAAGCGCGCTTTTTTGATCCGTTGACTCTAATGCCTCTATAAAGGCACCTTTTACAGAACATGCCTTCCGTATCAACGCTTGGGTCTCTTCTTTTTTTTAGATCTTCCGATGAAAACATCTTTTTAAAGGAGCGATATGCTTTTTTAGCCTCGTCTATCTGCGATTCTATAAGCACCCCACGCTCAAACAAGGCAATAGCGAGATATATGGGGGACTTAAGTTTATTTGACTCTCCCTCCTCCACTGCAATTTTATCCCTGTCTCCGCGACCGAACTGATCAAGCATTGCCTTGCGGTACTCGATTGTGCCGCGAAAGACAAATGCGCCTATCCCACGGCTGATAATAGGGCTTAGAAATACTAAGACCGAAAGCACAAGCACTGCTACAGCAAACAACCCGCTCCAGGTCATAAGCTTGTCGATAATATTACGCGATTGGATATTCACTTAATCCTGGTTTTCCCCTTTCGCCTGATAATGGACTCAGTGATAATATTTCCCAAAAATGTAAAGAACAATAAAAACAACGCCATTGCAAAAAGCACATGGTATCGGCTCGATCCTGTGACATGGTCCGCCTCTCCCATATCTCCTGCGATAGTCGCGGTAAGCGTGCGTATTGGTTCAAGCACATTGTACCAGGGCTTTGGGATACGAGAGGCATTGCCGGTCGCCATCCAAACGACCATCGTCTCTCCAATCGCCCGCATGATCCCCAATATAACCGCAGCAAGAATTCCGCTTTTGGCAGCCGGTATTACAACCTTTACAATGGTCTCCGCACGGGTCGCGCCCAGGGCATAGCTCCCTTCGCGCAGCTCCCTTCCAACAGCGTTGAGCGCATCCTCTGATATGCTGACCACAGTCGGCAAGGCCATAAAGCCTAGAATAATTATTCCGTTTAAGGCGTTGGTGCCGCTTGATATTTCCATGTGATACAACCGGAAGCTCGCCCAGATCATAAATATAATCGTCCCTGTAGTAATTAATATAGAAACAACCAGTTGAACCGCGGCAGAATATGATCTGCTCATTTTCAATTGGGCAAGAGAGTTAAAGGACAACACGCAGAGGATCATCCCCAATGGTATTCCAACAAGCCACAAGGCGCCTGCAAGGAGCGGCCCGCCCATATTCTGTAAGAGAGGGGCGAATACCACAAGGGCAAAAAATCCATAGACAACGGATGGGATTGCGGCAAGTATCTCAATAACCGGTTTTGCGATCTGCCGGATATTAAAAGATAGCACATCACTTAAGGCCACGGCAGCGGGTATTCCAATGATTATACAGAGTATGCTCGCCCCGATTGTAATTACAGCGCTTCCATAGATAATGGCAAAAGCGCCGAACTCCGCGTCGCCGGAGCGAGAGGGGTACCATCGCGTACTGGTCAAAAACTCCTTTATTCCCTCTTTTGCAAAAAACGGCCAGGCGTCCCTGGCAATATAGATAAATATAAAAAGTACGCTTAATACCGATACAGATGTTGCCAACAGAAGTGAAACACGGCCAAGCCGTTGCGCTATATGGCGCCTCCGGTTGGCCGTGTCGCTTATTAGAAAGGTTTCAGTATGATGATGTTTAGGCATAACCGTAAAAACCTTCAGCCTTCAGTCTATCTACCTGAATCAGGGCATAGCCTAATAATTAGTAACCGGCACGAACCCTATCTCTGTAACTATCTCATGACCTTTTTCGGTCAAATAGAGATTTACAAAATCATAGATAAGGGACCCCATCTTGGGATAGCCGTTAGTGAACATAAAAAGTGGCCGGGCAATAGGATATTTGCCTGACCGGATAGTAGTTACGCTCGGAGTTACGCCATCTATTGCCAGCATTTTTATGCTTTTATCAACAAATCCGATTCCGACATATCCTATAGCCGATTCAGTGCTCTGTACACGGGACCTGGTAGCGCCGTTACTGTTTACGTACTCAACTGTTTGAGCCATCTTTTCTTTGTTCATTACCAAGTGCTCAAATGTCTCATATGTGCCGCTGTTTGTATCACGGCTGATCACAACAATGGAACGGTCAGCCCCGCCCAAGTCCTTCCAGTTGGTTATTTTGCCGATATAGATAGCCGCAACCTGCTCCTTTGTAAGACCTGCCACAGGGTTGCTGGGATGCACCGCCACTGCTATGCCGTCCAAAGCGACCACTTGGGCTACAGGAAAAACCTTGTTATCCAACGCAGCCTTAAACTCTTCTTCTTTCATAAACCTGGACATGTCCGCTATGTCGCAGGCGCCATTGATAAGACCCTTGGCGCCATTGCCGCTCCCTGATTCACTGACACTGACCTTAACTCCTGGATTCATCTCCATGTAGTACTCTGCAAAAGCCTTTGCAATCGGGCCTACAGTAGTGGAACCGTCAATGGTTATCTTCTCTCCGGCAAGCACAACATTATTATAACATGTGCCACATATAATCATAACAATAGCCATAACAAAACATTTAAATATCCTAAAGTTCTTCATGTATACCTCCTGATTTGACAAGTTTATTATATCCCTCATTTGTTAAGATTGTGTTAAGAAACCAGACCTATTCTTAATAATTCAGTTGACACACAACCTGAATCTTTTCCTCTTGATCTTCATTCCCACCCTTTACCTTTGAATGATTCTTTTCATACTCGCATGTCTCATAGTTCAGCATAATCATGTTCTTCCCATATATATCATAACTGAAACCCACAATGGTCAGGTTAGCCTCGTCTTCCGAGGCCGAGTCATCAGGATCAAACACGTCATACCGCGCATGAACCCTTAACGCTTCTGCGCCAGGGATTCTAGCAAAACCGAATAATGAATAACCATCCACCTTCCTTGAATCTGTCGTGCCTGTCTTAACCCAATCACCTTTCTGGTTCCCCTCTCCGGACATAACCTCTCCAGTGAGCGTAAAATACTCATCCTGGAAACTGACAAATCCGGTGTTAAGATTCCAGTCAGGAATTTCTCCGGCAGTAGTAGAGGTTTGATTCCCATCTCCATTCAAGCCAAAATACGTAAACTGAAGGCCTGGCAATACATCAGGCGCAGGCCGCACTGTCATCCTATATTCCATTACCTTATTGTTATTCTTCTCTTTTGAATGATAGCCGCCGCCATTATAAATTCCGATATGATAGCTTCCATATTGGCCGGCATAATCCTTGGACACCTTTTTTTGATACTCGTCATCCATTTCTCCGCCCAAATATCCCATAAGGCTCCCACCTAGATCAGCAGAGCTAAACATGCCGAAACGCTCCTGAAACATGGTACCCTGGCATCTGTATGGATTAATATGCTCTTCAAAGTCAAGCCAAGGCATATGCCCCATCCCCACCTCGCTTTTGTTATTTGTCAGCATATCAAAATCAGGAAGTTTGAATTCCGCATAGTAATACTTGAACCTGGTCACATAACTCTCGCTCAAATCAGCGCCAGTGGTCTTTGTTTCCTGCTTCAAATCCAATGTAGCCCTTGTGGTCAGCCAGGGATTTACCTTCTTTTTGACAGTCACATATCCGCGGGTCAAATCAAACTTGTTGTAGCTAGTCTGCTTCCCCTTATCAAGGGTCTTGCCTGCCGAATAGTCTATATACGCGGTCGCGCCAAGCTCAATCCCGGCTATACCCTTCTGCTTTTTTTCAATGTCCTTTGCATCCTGTTCAGTCAGTATGCCTTTTTCCTGTAATCGTTCAATCAACAAATCTCCGGCAAACACCTTGCCTGCAGCAGAGGAAAGGGAAAAGCATAAAACCAATAAATAACAAATCAACCTAGATATACGCATTAATTGTTCTCCTTTTTATAATAATTTTATATTAAAAATACAACCAGTTACACTGTCTATCATTTTAGTTTTTAGAAATCAGGATTACACCTCCTTCCTCTGAAATTAATGTGAGACTAGCCCGCACGGTAAACCGCTTGGGCCAGCATCGGGAAAAAACACGATAATTATTGTTTTAAAGAAACTGGGTTAGAAAATTATGAAGAAAGAATTAAAATTAGATTAATGATGATGGTCAGCTTTCATGTCGACCTTACGAATCCATCAATGTTTGACAGCTCTTCACATGGTATGATACACAAATTTATAAACTCTAAATCCCACCTGTGGCTATAAAGTGTTGTATGGATAGAATCTATTTCCTTGAAAAAAGGGTTCATGAAAAGATAGACGACTACGCCGAGTACGGTTTTTCCAAAACTCAGGAAGCCGCGCTAATGACCTTTTTTGATC
>JAZDIE010000135.1:0-12472 GCA_043805295.1 Pseudomonadota bacterium | reverse complement strand
GCCGGAGGGGATGAAAAAAAATCTATCCTTGCCGGTTGCTTTGAGGCAGTCGTAGCAGCCATATACCTTGACGGTGGAATAGAATCGGCCTCCGCCCTGATTGCATCGATATTTTCAGAGATTATTGAGTTTATTTCCATCCCTCAAAAGCAGGTTGATTATAAGACAAGGCTCCAAGAATATGCTCAACTCCATTATAAAACAATCCCCATATATGAGGTAACCGGAGAGAACGGCCCTGCGCACGACAGAAGCTTTACTGTAGCTATGACCTTAAAGCCTGGCATAACAACAGAAGGATATGGGAAAAGCAAAAAAAAAGCAGAACAGGATGCTGCGGAAAAATGCTTGAGGCTTCTAAATGAACTGCCTGTTTCATCCTGAAAAAGAGGCATACGCATGGTGCGAAAAATTCGGAAGAGGATTTTGCGCCGAGTGTTTTAAGGAAAACATTACTTGCAAAGAGCCAAAAAATTTTTGTAAGTTTAGATCGCGTTGTATCATCTGGCAAAAGTATAAGGAAGAGCGTGACCAAAGGCAAGAATTAGCATGAGGAAAGATAACATGAAAACATTATTGTGGACTACCATAATTATTGCGGCATGGCTTGTGTTGCAGATATATATACTTCCCAAGCTGGGCATCTCCACCTGACTCAGGCCTTCCTGCCGGATCGGAGATCAGGTAAACACAAAAAAAACAGATGGGGATAAACCCGCAGAGAAAAAAGGCTATAAGGCTGAAGACTAAAGGCGATTATAATAATCCTAATAGCCTTCTCCATAAGCGCCATACGTTAGGATGGCATCGGAGATCCCAAGCTTGGCATCGACCAAGGAACCGTTTAAAATCACCCTTGGCTCGTCTTGCACATTATATTGCTTTGCTATATCAGGAAAGCCGCTAACGTCTATCCAATCCGCGCGTATCTTGTCATTGATATAAGCAATATTGTATGCTGTGCGTATTACATTTATACACGCCTGAGAGGTTGAAGCTGCTATAACTTCTATATGTATAGACCTGTTTATTGCTGTAATTTTTTCAAATGTCGGATCAATAGCAGTTTCCGCATATCGCCCTGCCAGACATATACCGTACATAAACGGCTGAAACGCATATCCAACTGGAACACCAAACGCCCTGAAACCATAATCTCTTCCTGATTCGGCAAGGATGACATATGCAGGAAATTTATCTAAACCACAACTCGTTACAAGCAATGCTTTTTCGTCAGCGTCATATATTGAAACCATTAATTTTTTAGAGAGCGCTGCCAGCTCTTGGGCAAAATCCCCTGCCTGACGACACAAAGAGCATGCTGATTGTGTAAAACAGAGCACCTTAACCTTCTGACTCAACCCGGCGCAGGACTTCTCAGCTTCCAGTTTTAATTCAGCAGGGATTAGTGGCATATTAGCTAATCATCCCCTTTGCTCTTATTATCCATAAGAGACTCCACAAGTTTTGCCCATCGCTCCTCGCCGAGGCATTGCTTAGCGCCTTTGCACCACTCAATGCATGATGGATGTTTTTCTCTGTACACAAGCTCTCCGCATAATCGGCACGCGACTCGCAACTCGTCTGAAAACATCTCAACATCAGCTCCGCACTTTTGGCACCGGTGAATGCTGATCCTAATGTTCCTACTGTCTTGTCCGGGGCATTTACTGCTCATGGCAACCGCCTTCTTATTCTTGAACTATTCCAAACATATCCTTAGTCGCGCCGCATATAGGACATACCCAATCATCAGGAAGACTCTCAAACGGAGTGCCGGACGCAATCCCACCTTGTTCGTCGCCTTCTTCCGGATCATATATATATCCGCACACAGAACACTCCCATTTGCTCATATCATATCCCTCCTTTTTAAGAGATAATCTGACTTGAGATTCTTTTAAAGTCAAGGCTAAAAATCCAATTATTAACCCTCTCTCAAGTAAAACCCCAGTCGTCCTATGGGCTTTCTTACTCTCTGCTCAAAAGAATCATTGGCTATATCGAATATTCAGTTAATATAGGTCTGAATTGACACTCAAATTCAATCGTAATATCCTGTGGTATATTATTCAATACTGCCCAGGTCTCCTAAATTCTACGTTACCCCTACACGAATCATTACGTGGTGTAGAACACCGTAGTATCAAATTTTATATGACTATCAATATTGCTTGAGATGTGCCATGTCTTTGAAAAGAAAAATATTGCTGAATTTTTTTATCAGTACATTTGTAATCACCCTTTTGACATTATTCGAATTTGTCAATTTTGTTGAGATTAAACAATATATAAGACACTTGGAGATTGCAGACACCATAAGAAGCAAATCGCTCCAATTGAGAAGGCATGAGAAAAATTTTTTTCTTTATCCGGAAAAGTCTACTCAAGAGATCCAATCAGTCCATCAGTATCTCAAAGATTTGAGAGGTTTTTTAGATGAAGGGGCGCTAGCAGCCATGCCCGCAAAACTTGCTCAGTTTAAACAAAGTATAGGGGCATATGAAAAAGAATTTGAGTCCATAGAACGATCTATCGAAGAACTTTCCAGAGAATTTGAAAAGTCCCCTGTTATCCATATCAAACCACAAGATTTTTTTCTGTTTCTGAATATGAACAACTTTGAACATATAATCAGAGAGATTGAATCGCTGGGGAGGATACCTGCTTTCCCATTCGATAAAAGGTTAACGGCTGGTTTAGAAGAACTCAAAGCGCATATAATCGCTCTTAGAAAGCACGGAGAAGCTATTCTGGTTGTTTCTAAGGATATCGACTCATTAGCCAGGGGAAACATAGAAAATGCTATCCATTTTTCACAGCTTATTCTACTTGTCTTTTTTCCCGTGTTTTGCATAGCTGGGATTGGGGGAGTCCTTTTCTTTAATAAAAGTGTCGTGGCTCGATTACAAAATCTCACAGATGTAGTAGAAAAGGCCGGCAGCGGACAGTTTTTGTCTGTACCTCTTGTTCCTGGATCAAATAATGACGAGGTTAGTAGACTCATACAAAAGTTTAACGAGATGGAAGAACAATTGGATCAAAGGCAAAAAGAACTCAACAACAAAAATAAAGAGCTTTTTCAAAGCAAGAAACTGGCGGCAATTGGTGTGCTTGCTTCGGGGGTAGCACATGAGCTCAATAATCCGCTCAGCAATATATATATATCCGCCCAGGTCCTCGCAAGAGATTTTGGTCAAGGTTCCCAGGAAAGCCTGCAAGGTATCGTAAACGATATACTTGGACAAACACTGCGGGTAAAAAAAATTGTGGCCGATCTCTTGGAATTTGCCAGAGGGCATGACCCTCAATTTACCGAGGTTGAATTAAGCAGTATTATTATGAATGCCTATGACCTGCTGGGTAAAACTCGTGATTTGAGTAAGATATCGTTTTCTGTTGATTCTGTTTCTAAAAATACTGCTATATTTGCGGATCCAGAACAAATGGAACGAGTTTTCCTAAACCTTTTCGCGAATGCTATAGATGCCATGTCTGCACAAGGTTGTCTCGCTGTTACAGTAAGCGCAGATGATCATTGGGCCATAGTGAATGTCTCAGATACCGGAAAAGGGATACCTATGGAAAGGGTGGACAAGATATTCGATCCTTTTTTTACCACAAAAGAAAAAGGTTCCGGACTCGGATTGGCCATAGTATTTAGTATTGTAAAAAAGCATAACGGCACGATACGGGTAGAAAGCCAGGAAAGCATTGGCACTCGGTTTATAGTAACACTGCCTAAAGCGAGGGCGTAATATGACATTTGGAATTTTGGTGGCTGAGGATGAAGAAATAACCTTGAAGCATCTCCTGTCTACATTAGAGAGAGAAGGCTATGAGGTTTCAGGTACAGATAATGGACAACAGGCACTGGAAAAACTTGAAAATGAGCATTTTGATCTCCTCATTGCCGACATAAAAATGCCTGGCCTCAATGGAATTGAACTTCTCGAAAAAGTAAAAGCAAAGGAAATTGAGACCGAGGTCATGATCATCACAGGGTTTGGCAGCATAAAATCGGCTGTAGAAACTATGCAAAAAGGCGCTTGTGATTACATCACCAAGCCTTTTGATCTGGATGAACTGATGCTAAAGGTCAAAAGAACTTATGACCGAAAGGTATTGCAACGGGAGGTGGCTGCCTTCAAAGCCTCTCTAGGTATTGATAAGAAAATCCCCCTTATTGCCAAAAGCGAAAGCATGCGAAAGGTCTTTCAGACTATAGAAGGAATTAAAAATTCAGATTGCAATGTGCTTCTTACCGGCGAAAGTGGGGTGGGGAAGAGTATTGTAGCCAGAACGATACATTTTACAGGTCGTAGAAAAAACAGGCCTT
This sequence comes from Pseudomonadota bacterium, assembly GCA_043805295.1. Classification (GTDB taxonomy): domain Bacteria; phylum Desulfobacterota; class Desulfobacteria; order Desulfobacterales. The sequence goes on along the minus strand of JAZDIE010000135.1, from coordinate 8,133 downwards.
TCCTTTCTATCAATTGCGCGACTTTGACTGAGCATCTTTTGGCCAGCGAATTATTCGGCCATGAGAAAGGCGCTTTTACCGGAGCTGTCAAAACTAAACAGGGACTGGTAGAGGTTTCTGATACAGGAACCTTATTCCTTGATGAAATTGCCGAGATGTCACCAAACATGCAGGCGAAATTGCTTAAAGTGCTAGAAGATGGAGAGTTTTATCGGGTAGGCGGCACAAAACCTTTCAAGGTGGATGTAAGGTTTATCGCTGCTACCAATCAGAACATAAGCGCTCTTATATCAGAAGGTAAATTCAGGAAAGATTTTTACTATAGGCTGAATGTCATGGAAATCTTCATCGCCAGCTTGCTGGAACGAAAGGAGGATATAAAACCTCTAAGTATGTACTTTTTCCGGAAACATGTCACTAAGCAGAATAAAAAAATTAAGGACTTCACCAAGCCTGCGCTTGAAGTGCTTTTAAGCTACAGTTTTCCAGGCAATATACGAGAACTTGAGAATATCATCGAGCGAGCCGTTATCCTGGAAAAAGGGCCTTTGATTACGCCTGAAAGCCTACCCCAAAGCCTTAGAATATTTCATATTGAGACATCATTTGAATCGCAGAAAATTCGCACTATTGATGAACTTAATAAGGACTATGCTGAGCATGTAGTTGAAATGCTCGACGGCAATAAGTCCAAGGCTGCGGAACTCCTGGGCATATCGCGAACTAGTCTATGGAGGATATTAAATGAGTCCCAGCGTTCATAACTGTTTAATATAGAAACACCAAATCCAATCCTAAACACCCCCTCTTCTTCAATAGCCAGCTTTAAGTCCCGGGCTGCGGGGCCTTGGATCATACTGAGGCCTGACGTTCTGGCTGTTCAATTTTGAAACACCAACATTAGCCCTCGATATTTATTTTTAATTAAAAATCAATAAGTTATATTGTAGGCATTGGTCTTGCTATGACTATTAAGTCAAAACAATTGTTTTTGGGAAAAGCTGAGAACGAAAGGTAGGACTTATAATGAAAAATGGACAGCTAGTATTTGTAACCTATTGTGATGAGAATTTTAAAGAGGGGCTTCAGTACGCCCTTGACCTAGCAAGGGTACTTAATGAAGGGATGACCATACTGTTACTCTTAAAAAACAAAGTATTGGGTGGACTTGAGAAGGTTATGGCGGCTGCAGCCTTTGCTGAGGCCAACGAACACGAAACAGCATTGGAAATACTATCAGAGGGTATGGGTGGAAAGGAAAAGGTAACCGCGCTTTTAAATGCGTGTAGTGCCGCTGGCGTAAACGCAAACGTGGCTACCGAGTGTAGAGATGTTGTCCCTGTAGTCAAGGATGTCCTCAATAACAAGCAGTCTCATGTAGACATGGTTATTTTGAGTCCCAATATAATGGGAGACGATAATGTCAAGGCACGCAAGTTTAGCAATCTATTAAGGACAGCGTCAAGGCCTATTATTACTATGGCACGGCAAAGTTGTGTAGCGGTTTAACTTATGGGAATCAATGGCCAAACATTGAGAATAAACAATAACAGGTGAAAGGAGAAAAAAGAGTGTATCTATATCTACCAGTTGCATTGACCAGTATCAATATTTTTATACCTATGGGACTCGGCTTGGCGGTTGGATTATTATCCGGCCTTTTTGGGGTTGGCGGGGGATTTTTGATGACACCCCTTTTGATTATGTTTGGCATACCTCCAATGGTAGCAGCCGCCACAGATTCCAATCAAATTGTAGCCGCATCAACGTCAGGAACTTATGCCCACTGGAAAATTGGAAATGTGGATTTTAAAATGGGGTTTTTGCTTCTTGTAGGAGGATTCATTGGGGGACTAGCAGGTGTCAGGTCTATTACGATACTAAAAGCCTTAGGCAATGCGGATTTTACAATAAAGATGACCTATGTAGTGATGCTTGGTATAGTTGGCACCTTTATGTTTCTGGAAAGTCTTTCCAGTATGAGAAAAAAAAAGGTGCCAGCGCAACCCGTAGCGCCGGAAGACTCTGGTTTCACCAGAATTCTCAAGCTGTTGCCATTACAAACCCGCTTTGAAAAGTCCGGAATAACCCATTGCGCCCTGATACCCGTTGTTCTTGGTTTCCTGGTAGGTTTCCTGGCGGCTATAATGGGGGTTGGTGGAGGCTTTTTAGTAGTCCCGGTTATGATATATCTTCTAAAAATGCCCATGCGTGTAGTCGTAGGCACCAGCCTCTTTCAAATTCTTTTTACCTGTATAGAGGTTACTTTTCTTCAGGCATATACCAACCATAGCGTGGATTTTATTCTCGCTATCCTCCTCCTCTTAGGTTCAACTGTAGGCGCTCAGATTGGAGCGATTTGGGGGCGGAAAATGAAGGCCGATCAGCTCAAAATACTTATGGCGACAATTGTTCTTGCTATGACCGTAAAAATCATATTGGAACTTACGATTGCTCCATCAATACTTCTTGCGCAAACAGGAGGCCACTAATGTCAAATTTTTTTTATTACAAGACAAGCTGCTGCACGATTGCAAAAAAAACTTTTTTGAAATACATCCTTTTCCTTTTCGGGCTTTTCCCCCTTGTCTTATATGTAGATGCGTCAGCTATTTTAACTGCAAAAGCCAACCATGACCATATTAAGATAGATTCCTTCTACGCTGGAAGTACGGTGAGCGTGGCCGGTTTTTCACAACAGGGAGTTGATCTGGTCATTAAAATTGTTTCCCCTGAAACAGAACAATCATTTAGGAAAAAAGGTAAAATTGGAAACCTGCTATGGATGAACACAGGGGAAATCAATTTTGATAATATCTCCTCGCTCTATTTTTTACATAGCACGAAAAAGGTCGAAGATATCTTAACAGCAGAGGAGAGAGATAAACATATTTTAGGCTATGATGCGTTACAAAGACACGCCCGCATATCTCCGGCTCCGGTCGAAGGGGCATCCAACTGGTTTGGTGAGCTTGTAAAGTTTAAAGAGTCTTCAACGCTATATTCTGTAGACTATGGCAAAATAGCCTGCAATACAAAGGATGGAAAACAGAATTATCGAATTGTGTTCAAATGGCCGTATCAGGCCTCGCCGGGAGACTACAGGGTATCGGTATACGCAGTGAAGGATGGAAAGGTCTTGGAAACGGCTGAATCAAAGGTCTTGGTAGAACAGGCAGGGGCGGTAAAGACTCTTGCCGGTCTTGCCAAAAGCAATGGCGCTTTATTTGGTATCATATCCATACTTGTAGCCCTGAGCGCTGGCTTTGGGGTAGGCATGATATTCAGCAAAGGAGAAGGGGCGCACTAGAAGTGGAAGGTTGTAGAAAAATTCTCATTGCCGTTAATGGTCACATAGATGTCCTTGCCAGAGGGCTAAAAGTTATCAGCGACGAAGAATGCTGGGTAACGGTAGTAAAGGTAATTCCACCTTATGAGGGAGACCTTAGCCTGGTCGGTGTAAAAAACATAACCGAGGTTCTGAACGGAAACTATAAAAATACTGTCTCTCAAATGCGTGAACTTGGAAAGATAGATGGAAGATTCCTTAAAATACAGGTGAAATCTGGAGAGATTGAGAAAAAAATCGTGGAAACCGCAAAAGAAAATCGGTGCGACCTGCTTATCATGGGGAAACCAAAACCAAGTATGATCAAAAAGCTGCTCTGTTGTGATATAGTGGAAAATGTATCGAACCAGGTCTCCTGTCCAGTCTTGCTGGTCTAAGGATCTGCTTCAGATTATCGCCCCAACCTAAACATTTACCACCTGAGCGCCATACCGGGTGTCTCTTACTATAAACCCCTTTTTGTGGAGGAGATCGCGAAGATCATCAGCGCGTTTAAAGTCCCTTGAGTTTCTCGCCGCTGACCGTTCTTTTAAAATATCTTTTATTTCCTGAGGAAACTCGACTGGGGCAAGGTTCAGGATATTAAGCACTGAATCTATTTTGTAAAGCGCATCAAGTATTGCATCAGCTCCCGTGCAATCAAGCCTTTCCTGTGCAAGCAATTCATTAACCTTTTTTACAAAACGGAAAAGGGCTGCAAAGACACTTGATACATTCAGATCATCATCCATCCCCTCGACAAAACCTTGTTTCAGGTCATAAACAAGCTGATCCACATCCTGACATTGCTTTATATGTCGGCCCTTTATCTCCTGCAATCCAGCAACAAAATCATCCAGCCGCCCAAGGGCATGGCCAGCTTGTTTAAGCACCTCTTTATTGAAATAAAGCGGCTTTCTGTAATGGTGAGACACCAGCCAAAATCTAAGTTCCCTCCCTGTATGACCACCTTCAATCAACTGACGTACGGTCAGACGTCTTGTCCTGCCATGCCCGGATTCATCTCCGTCAACCAGAACATGACCAGAGTGAAGCCAATAATTAGCAAGCGGCTTGCCGGTTATGGATTCACAAATTGCAATCTCGTTTTCATGATGAGGAAAAACCAACGCCTGACTGCTCGTGTGTATATCAAAAGATTCGCCGAGATACTTCATGGCCATTGCCGCGCATTCTATATGCCAGCTTGGCCGGACGTTTCCCCAATCAGTAGGCGTATATAGACCCAGCCTCAAGTCAGAAAGTCTTGCACGCTTCAGCAGGGTGAAATCCCTGGGATTGTCTTTTGCGTAGTCATCCAAATCAGTAGTCGCTCCAAGCTTGATCTTTTCAAAATCTATTCTTGAGAGCCTGCCATACCCTGGAAAGCGGGAAATATCGAAATAAACAGATCTAAGCTTTTCATAAGCAACCCCTTTTTCAAGGAGTTTACGCGCAAGCTCTACCATATCTTCCACATGTTCGCTTGCCCTGGGATACACAGTAGCCTGTTTTATCCCCAGCGCTTCTATGTCTTCAAAAAACGCCTGGATGTATTTTTCGGTAAATGTTTTAAGATTCATACCAGCCTGATTTGCGCCTTCGATTGTGCGGTCATCCAGATCGGTAATGTTCATAACATGCGATACCTTGTACCCCTTGTATTCAAGGTATCGCCTTAAAATATCCGCCATAACAAAACGCCGCGCATGGCCAATATCTATCAAGTTGTCTACGGTAGGACCGCACGAATAAATAGAAGCCTCGCCAGGCCGTATAGGAGTAAAAGATTCCTTTGATCTGGTCATTGTATTGTAGAAACGAAAAGAACTCTTTTCTTTTACCTCAAAAAGCTGAGTGCTAAGATATCGTTCTCCGCTATCAGGAAATATCGCCACAAGTACGCCTTCTGTCATCTCTGCTGCGACCTGACACGCCACAACCATTGCCGCGCCTGAACTCATACCCACAAAAAGCCCCTCTTCCCTGGCAAGCCGTCTTGTCATTTCAAAGGCGTCATCATCCTCAACATATATAGTCTTATCCAGCCTCTCTTTTTGATATATGCCCGGGCGATACGCCTCCTTCATATTTTTAAGCCCTTGGATTTTGTGACCCAGATACGGCTCTCCGGCAATGATCCTAATTCCAGGGTCATACTCTTTCAGCCGCCTCGATATGCCCATAGCAGAACCGCTTGTCCCAAGCGTTACGGCCACAACAGTCACTAAGCCATCTGTCTGTCTCCATATTTCCTCAGCAGTCCCCTTATAATGAGCCAACCAGTTTGCATCGTTGTTGTACTGATCTGTCATAAAATATTTGTTCGGCTTTTCACGTACAAGCCGGTATACCTCTTCTATTGCCCCATCAGTGCCCAATCTGGCAGGGGTCAGTAAAAGTTCCGCTCCCATTGCCTTTAATATCTTTCTACGTTCCAGACTGGCAGACTCTGGCATGGCTAAAACAAGCCGATACCCCTTGATGTTACAGATCATAGCAAGCCCGATTCCGGTGTTGCCGCTGGTCGCTTCCAGCACGATCTTGTCATGAGTCAATTCATTGCTGGCTTCCCCTGCAAGGATCATAGATAATGCGATCCGATCCTTCATCGATCCACCTGGGTTAAAGTATTCCAATTTAGCCATTATGGAAACCCGCGGATTGGAATTCATTCGTTTGATATCTACCAACGGGGTATTGCCTATCATATCAAGGATAGAAGCCATGAAATATATCTCCTGTAGTAACTGTTCAGGTGTATAGACTGAAGGCGGAAGGTTTTGATTCTGAACAGTTACTTTTCTGTCCCTCTATCCCCCCAAAAGGGATTTTTAGAGGTGTTTATGGTAAGATAGTATCATGAGTCATGATCCAGCAAGTAAAAAAAACTCAAATTTGTGTTAGGGGATTGCAAAAATCAATAATTTGTTTTTTAATTATGTCATTGCGACATTGAAGGCTATTAGAATTAAAGGAGTATGAGCATATGATTCTTCAGATTAAAAAAATACAACGTCCGGCCTTTGTTTTTACTATTGCCCTGGTCGTCTTATTGATCAATTTGCACATCCAAAGCGCTCTAGGCTCTGACACAGTAATACACCCAACAAATCAACAAAAGTCCAAAATCACATCAATGCCAGCCAATTTTCAGTTTAAAGATGGAATACAACAGGGTCTTATAGTCCAGGAAATTAGTAATGCCGGAAACTGGAAATGTAGTCTAAAGGCAGAAGCGTTTCTAAAACGGGGCGAAGAATTCGAACGGCTTTGGACTATCCAGACAACCGCATGCAAAGGAGAAATTGACGGTGAATACTATAAAACTGTTGCTATAGGTCCCACTGGCGTCAAAGAGGCAACCACATTATACAGCCTTACAACCGGCACAATGGTTAGTTTGGCAAAACATGAGACCCAAAAACCCTTTATAAAAACAAGAGAAGCCGATGTAGATGTAGATGTAAAGGTGAAAGAACCTAATGTAAAAAAGAAAAAAACCAACAAGGCTGCATCAACCCAAAAGCATAAATCAAGCGCTACAGACACGGCATATTTAATGGACGAGCGATTTCAAAACCTTGAAAAAATGCAAAAAAAACAACTAGACCTCTTACGCAACGAAATATATGCGCGTCATGGTTATACTTTCAAAAACAGAGACACCCAAAAATACTTTGCCGGCCAGCCGTGGTACCAGGAACTTCAGGCCAAAGGGATAGCAAAGACAGAGTTGAATCCAAAAGAGTTTGAAATAGTAGTCAAGATCAAACAACTTGAGAGATCACGTTAGGACGCATAAAAATGGACCAATCCGGAAAATTAAAAAACCTTCTGATTCTTGCGGCCTTTTGCTTTGTTATGACAAATTCAATGCCCAAGGCATTGGCATTGGGAAAAGGAACTGATGAAAATACCTTACTTCAACCAAGGATCGTATCTTCTGACGAAGAAATAAACGTCCGAGTCTTTGATGAGGTGCATGAAGCGGTGGTCAATGTGGTTACCACAACACTGGAGATCAACTTCTGGATGGAACTTATTCCAAAGTCAGGGCAAGGGTCAGGTTTCATAATCGACCGTGAGGGGTATATCCTTACAAACAATCATGTAGTAGAAAACGCCAGACAAATCTTAGTCACCCTCTCCGGAGGACAAAAGACCGAAGCAAAACTCGTTGGTAAAGACCCATCTTCTGACCTGGCTGTTATTAAAATTCCTAAAGAATACGTTACTAATGTGGTCAAGCTGGGAGATTCAGATAAAATAAAGATCGGACAAAAGGCGATTGCCATCGGCAATCCTTTTGGGTTGTCCCAAACCCTTACCACAGGAATCATCAGCGCGCTAAACAGGGAAATAAAGACCCAGGAAGGCACAAGTATCGAAAATCTCATGCAAACAGACGCTGCCATAAATCCTGGAAATTCAGGCGGCCCCTTGCTCAATTCAAACGGAGAAGTCATAGGAATCAATACCGCTATATTTACGTTATCAGGCGGATCGCAGGGAATCGGGTTCGCTATACCAATCAGCCACGCAAAGGATATAGCTAATCAATTGATAACAAAAGGACGAGTAGCCCGGCCTTGGTTTGGAATCACCGGCATACCCATTACTCGTGAATTGGCGGAAGCGCTCGGCGTGCCAGTTTCCTCAGGGGTCATGGTGGTATCGTCTGTGCCAGGAGGACCTGCCTACAAGGCAGGGATTCATGGGGGAGACCGTATGATGATTATGAGAAATATAAGATTCCCTGTGGGAGGAGATATAATCATCTCTCTAAACAAAGAGCCTATTTC
>JAZDIE010000134.1:0-5759 GCA_043805295.1 Pseudomonadota bacterium | reverse complement strand
TCTTTTATTACTATAGCATGCCCTGACACCGAGCCGGTATCGTTTTCAGGAGCATTTGTGGCATCCGGACTACTGCTGCCAGAACCGGACGTAGGGGTTTCAGCTTGTTCCTGGGGATCTTCGGGAGTTTCTTCCTGAGTCTCTTCTGCGCTTGGTGATAAAGGTTGACTCTCTGCTTCTTCTTCAGGAGCAGCTTGTGCCAATAATCCCTTCATAACAGCAGGCCAGGTCTCTCCATTTTTCGCATTATACTCTTCTGATCCTGTTTGCGTGTACATCAATGAGCTAAATCCCGCAGATGCGTCATCAAACAAAACCATCCGCCCGTTACCTGACAATCCTAATCCAACAATAACTTCGTCCTTTATATCCTGATCTATGTTACTGCAAAACGGCCTGGTCTCGCCGCACGCCAGTTTATAATCATCCCAGTTTATTGAAGCCCACGCAGAACCAGAAAAGGCTCCGGCGATCCAGGTTATAATTTCAACAAGACCTTGCCCGCCATTCCCCAAACCTATAACGACCTCTTCTATGCCGTCCCCGTCCAAGTCGCCACACGACGGCCTTGTCTCTCCATTGGCTTGATTATAATCCGGCCAATCGACTTGCCCCCATGAAAGTTTAGCAAAGTCATCATCAAATAAGCAGAACACGCCAGAGGTTGAGATTGTTTCGTCTGCTATAATCTTGCCAAGTCCCACAACAATCTCGTCTTTGCCATCTCCGTCCACATCCCCAGCCGCAGGCCGTGTCTCCCCTGCTAATTTATTATAATCATCCCAGTCAAGGCGAACCCATCCTAAGTGAACAAGACCGCCAGAGGAGTAATTAAACACCTCTACTGCTCCCCCGCCACCGGCTCCCAACCCTATTATGATCTCGTCATCGCCGTCCCCGTCTATATCTCCACAGGCAGGCCATGTTTCACCATTAATGCTGTTATATTCAGGCCAGCCCACCTCGCCCCACATAAGCAAAGTGTAGTCATCGTCCAATATCTGGAATCGGCCTCCAGGAATATCCGGCATCCCGGCAACAGGGCCGAGTCCTATGATGATCTCGTCTTTATCATCTCCGTCAATATCTCCTACAGCAACCCGGGCCTCCCCGTTTAATGCATTGTACTCAGGCCAGTCCACCTTAAGCCACAATTCCGAGGTAAACTGGGGACTAAAAATCTCCATCCACCCCCCGTCGGATGGATAATCGCCAAGTCCTGCAATAACCTTTCGTATGGATTGACCTGGCATATAGCGGACCTCGTTTGAATTAATGCTCTCCAGGCCGTACGTTGAAAACGCCCTGGCTACAAAATAATAAATCGTATTATCATCTAGTCCATGCAGTACACATATATTGCCTCCACCTTCCCACGCTGGATTGCCATAATCATAGGATTCTCCTTCTTTTCTATTAAAAACCCTATAGCCTGCAATCCCCTCTCCTTTACCAGATGTCCATGACAACTTTGAATCAAGCGCATAGCTGTCTCTGGTTATTATTGAAATTAATGCAACCATTATGACAAAGCCTATCCTCAAAAGGCCTGTCTTACGCATTAGTTTTACCCCCCAGCACAGCAGCAATCTTGTCTAAATCTGGAACAGAACCGAGAACTGGAAGACCTAAGTATCTGGCTGCCTTGCGTTCTGATTTCAGCGAAGGGTCAAGCCATTCAAAAATACATAACAAAAGAAGAACTCCAACTAATGAGCAAAAAGAAATTTTCAGCAAAGGAGCAAGCCGGTCAGGCCTCCAAAAATCCCTTTCTCCAACAATACGCATAGATCCAAGAAGTTCAATAACAGATGCCTTTGCTATGCCTGAGCTGCTGGCAGGCAATGATCGCCCGCCTTTTGCAGCCCCACTAACTTTTTTGATCAACCGGTCTGAATAGTATTCGACAAGAGATCGCCCAATATCCCTATCATCGCCCTGATAAGTAATTCTCACAATAGAATTGCTTTCGCTTGTCATAAAAAGGCTGTTTCTAACAGCAACCACTATCCTGCGAGACAAATCGCCTACAAACTGCTCAGCAGGCATTCCATCAGAAAGACGAGACGATAATTCTTTAAGCGCAAAACCTACCTCAAAAAACATTTTAGGAGATTCTATGATATCCTTTAACCGCACAAGCTCCTCTGGCGTAGGGCCTAATGCTATCTGTGCGTCCAAGGCTACCGATATATCCTGAGATATGGTAAACCTGTCAACTCGCAGGCCAGCGCCAAGCATATATGCCAGAGGCGGAATAAATAACAAAAACAACCATGCGCGTCGCTGTGTAACCCCGTAAAAACATCGTCTTAAAAAAAACTGTATCATTCCCTTCCTCTGCCACCTACTTTATACAATAGGGTTTTTCCAATGATTCATAACCAAGCCAACAACATTAGCGCCGACGGTTGAGAGTATTGTGCTTGCACGCTTGATCTCTTGTCTGGGGGTTTTATTAGCAAGCACCATTAGCACTGTGCCATCAGCAGACTTAGCAAGGGTAACCGGATCAACCATGCAGTGATTAATTGGAAATACTGAGGCCGTATCTATAATAGTTAGATCATAGCCTTGTTTTGCTTTTTGCATTAGATCTGTTACTGTTTGATATTCATCATCTCCGCTAGGACAATCTCCATGAACCGGCCTGGCTACCAATACATCAAGATGATGAAACCCGGACGGTTGAGCCCTATCTAACTCAAGCGGGCCTGGGGTTGGCACAAGCTCAAGATATTTATGTAACATTGGGGTTTTCCAATTTAAATCAACAGCCAAAACCTTGCTGGAATTGCGGCGTGAAGCAAGGGCTGCCAACAGCATAACCAGTGTGGTCTTCCCTTCGCCTGGCAGACTGCTTGTAACAACCAGAGAGATTGGGGTTTTGTGAGAAAGCGCGCTCTCGACCGAAGCGTAAATCCTTTTAATCTCGGCAAGCTCTGAAAGTTGCTCCAGCCGCTCCAAAAAAGTTATAGCCATGTGTTTACCCCTTTAAAGGCTTCTGTTAAGGCAATATCTAAAGACATTGCCTTAATTTTTATGGCCTTTCACCACGAAAAAGTCAATAGCACATTCCACCTCTCCGCCTTTGCTAAAGCAAGACACATGCCTTATGGCTTGCACAGAGATATTTGCAAAATCTGCTGTTTTGCTTAAAATCAAGAAAGGCCAAAATTATATATCGGGGAAGATTCTGTAGATATATGCAAATGCAGTTACAATGTTAGCAAAAAATTGCATACAAAAATGGAACCTCATTGCATTAATTAATGCTTAACAGGTTGTTCAATATCTAATGATGAAATCAACAAAAAACATAGAATGGAATATATTATGTTGAGGTTTCAAATAGGGCGGGGGATCTTCAATCTAAAAGGTTAGAAGGCCTTGAATCAAATGTATCTTTCACATAACGCGACCCAAAATAGTTCTCTAATGTATCGAAGTATAGGATGCTGTTATTCCGGATAAATACTACATACTGCTTATAGCCAGTGTCTAGCCCAACGGTATTTGAAGATGTAAAAAGAACGCGAGTCTCATAACAGAAAACAACTACGCTTTCCTTTTTAGGCTTATACCAAACCTGCTTTGGTGTTTTTATCTCAATATCCCGTATACTATACGGATCAAAAAATCTGGACTGGATTTCGGCTGATATAAGTTTTTTAAGCTTTTCCTGAGTCGGATATTCTCCAAAATCAGCAGCAGCTATCTTTTCTTGGGATGGACCATTATTCCAAAAACATCCCGGCAGAATAAATACCATAAACATTGCGCATATTACAGCCACTTTCCTTAAGGTTAAAATGACAATAATTTCAGATAATTCGCAATGAGAATCTTTTATCATCCCACATCCTGCATCTCATCAACATCAGGTATGTGCACCTCCCAAGAACGATTCAAGAGATGCCCCCAAACAAGAGCGGAATTAGGCTTTAGCGGGACAAGTTTAACGCCCAGCCTATAAGTGGAATGATCTCGTTTGTTCCATACCACCCTTCCGGTAGCTTTGATCGGCGCATGAGCTTGTATAGCCATATGCAATACAGATCCTACAGGGCAAGAGTAACTGCTCTGAATCATCATCCCCTCTTCGCTTACATCATGTACGAATTCGTTTAGAAAGCGCTTACCATCGTACATCGTAACAGGTAAACGTTGAGACACACGATCATGCCGTCTTTTTTCCTCTGACATGGCTTTCTCCTTTGACATTTAAGAGTTAATGATCATATCGATATTAATCTTATCGATTGTTTTTTGACAATCTTAAATGCCTGAATATTCCCTATACAGATGTAAATGCACTTTTTGTGCCTTATTATGAACTTTTTGCCCATTTACTTCTTTGGGTGGTATTATGGTGCCGAAGGCGAGACTCGAACTCGCACAGGCGTATGCCCACTAGACCCTGAACCTAGCGCGTCTACCAATTCCGCCACTTCGGCATTCCCATATGTAGACCCTATCACAAATTTATAAGAAAAAACAGACTGTAAAACATAAAATTTTCTAGTAATAAAAAATAATTATCAACACACGAAAACAAGGCACTTTACGTGAAAAAAGCTCCGCTGCTAATCCGTCGTTGATAAAAACACAATTATTCTATATATATTTCCATGCCTTGCTGTCAAGGCGTATCCTTTTTTATAATTGAGACAATCTATTATGGAACTGATTTGCGAAATCGACAATATCGCCAACCCTCTTGTTGCTTCAGCAGTCACTGTAGGAAATTTTGACGGTGTTCACCTGGGTCATAAGGCGTTGATTGAAAAAACAATATTAAAAGCACACGATATTGGAGGCAAATCAATAGCTATAACTTTTAACCCGCACCCGCTTAAAATTTTAGCCCCACAAAAATGCCCATTGCTTATTACTACTAATGAACGCAAGGCTGAATTGATCGCTCAAACCGGTGTTGATGCATTGATCTCCGTCCGGTTCACTCCTGAGTTTGCATCTATTCCCGCAGAATCTTTTATTAAGGACATCCTTTGCGCCAAACTTGGCATGAAAGCGATAATAGTAGGTCCGGATTATACATTTGGAGCAAACAGGGAAGGCTCTATTGAAACCCTTAATAAAATAAAAAAATCAACCGGCCTTGAAGTAACAGTACTGCCCTGGGTGGGAAACGCCCGTGAAAGGATAAGCAGCACCCGCATACGAAACCTTATCCTGGACGGAAAAGTTGCTGAAGCCAATAGGCTTCTTGGCCGACATTATGAACTCACAGGCGTAGTGGTGTCTGGCCGGAATCGCGGCGCGCGACTGCTAGGCTTTCCTACAGCCAATTTGAGCATATCAAATGAGCTATGCCCTAAGGCTGGAGTCTATGCAGCTTTAGCGCAGCATTGCGGCAAGACATACAAGGCTGTTGCAAATATTGGTTATAGCCCCACCTTTGCCGACGGCGCATTAACCATAGAGGCGCATTTATTGGATTTTGCAGATAGCCTGTATGGCGAGATGATTCGCATAGACATTGTAAAACGCCTAAGAGGAGAGAAAAAATTTCCAAGTCACAAAGAACTTGCCGTCCAGATACGTAAAGATATCATGACGGCCAGGGAGGCGCTGTGAAAATAGTTGAGAGAATAGACTGCCCTAAGAGTCAATGGTTCAAATCAAAACAGATCAAATACGTGACTGATAACGGGGTTAACCTTGTATGGGACTATATTGAGCGGACCAACTCCAGCGCCTCGATTATCATTATCCCAAGATTCAGGATATCAGGA
>JAZDIE010000133.1:0-5877 GCA_043805295.1 Pseudomonadota bacterium | reverse complement strand
AATTAGTGTTTTAAACTCTCTCTTTCGTGCCTGAGATGTAAAGTGAGTACACATGATAGCTATGGTCATTGTCGAGAGCAGAAAAATATTGTTGTTTATCAAAATTCCTGGGTTTTCAATCTTATCCCAAACCTCTATAGGTATTGCATACGAGGCATAAATGATCAAACACGTTACAATAGACTCCTTAACACCCCAAGGGACAAAAACTGCTACACCTATGATGAGGAGATTAAGACCTGCGTAGTAAGGTGAATTATACCCTCCCACAAAACGGATCATTATGGAAATTGATAATGCAGCCACTAAAATTGCGGCCATTTCAACTGATGACCCATACCGTTTACCTTGCGGAGTAAATGTAAATAAAAACAGAAGTAAAACAATTACAATACAGGCTAATCTTACAAGGGCTAATTTGAAAAAAATGGCTGGATAGAGGCAATAGTCAAGAATACAGAAAAGCGGGACCAAAATAACGATCAGCAGGCAGGCGACCCTGGCAAGTCCAAGGGCATATTGCCTAAGATATTCTTTATACTTTTCTTCAAATTTCAGTTTGTTTGTTATGTTACCAAATCCTTTTGTTTCCTCCCTAAGCATGTTGTTATGGTTCCTTTTTCGCTACACCAAGAACATAATTCTCTTTTACAAGGGTATAAGAATCGCATATACATCGCTCTCCCATCGCCTTCATCCATGCCAGGACGCTTCCAGGCTCTCTATGCACTAGGTACCATTCACCAGCAAATTCCATATAAGAGCGAGACGAATTACGGGTTGTGTACTGCCCGACCATTAAAGTCCCTTCTGGCCTAAGCCAGCCAAACAAAGTTTTGATAACCAGCATACATGTTCTATCACTCAAGTAGTCAGTTAGCCCCAAAGTGTAAATGTAGTCAAAATGATTTTTTTGTTTTTCTCTTAACATTTTTCGGAGTGACGTATTCCAAAAACTGATAGAAATATTGGGCTTTTTTTTCTGTTTGGAAAGCCTTTCTTCTGCGTAATATAAGGGGTTTGCATCGAAATCAAGCAAAGTTATATCAATACTAGCCTCTTCTCTGCCCTCTTTTATGAATTCTTCTATTTCCCGCGCTGGCCCACAACCTACACTAAGAATTTTAAATTTTTTGTTGGAATTAACATAATGCTGAACTGCGATAGCAAGAGACTTCTTTATCTCATCCTTTCTCAATCTTACTACTTTCGAGGCATCAATTTCGGTTGTTTGCTTGGTCAGCAATTTCCCCAACAGGGTGTCGCCATTGTAGTCATTATCATAAATCATATTCAGGACGATATAGTCTCCACTATAGCCAAAAGGTTTATCGACACTTCTTCGTATGTATGGCGATTGAAGCAATAAGTTATGAAGTTGTTTCTGGAAGTAATGCTTATGATTTTCATGTTTTTCTCTATCAAAGTCGGCAGACATTGCATTTAGCCGCTTGATCCAATTATCCATCGTATTTGAAAACGGTCTAAACGCCGCATTAAGAACACTTTTTTCCCGTGTACGGCGCAAAGGGGCATCTATCTGTGCCAATTGGTTCTCTTCCTTTTTAAGTCTAACTTCTATGCTTTCCAGAAAGTATCGCATATCGGCAACAACTTCCTTGAATTCGCTGGAAATCTTGTCTCCGATAGGCAGGCAATTCACAAATCTGGTTATATCGTTTATTGTGTTTTGGACATTGTAATGATTATAGATCTTATCTATATCTAATCCTAAAGTTTCGAGTTCAATGCCTGCTACTAATTCGTTATCCTGTTCTCTGATATTAACAATAGCGGCCCGTCCTTCGTATACCTTTCTATGTGCTACAAATACCCTGACAGATTTGAGAATTTCGCCAATTCTAATTACATCCGAGTTCTTGATATCAATTTCTGCTATCCGAAAAGCTAATCCATATTTTGAGATGTTTGACACCTCGTAAGAGCAATCAGTTCCGTTGATACTTTCCCAAGTAATCATAATGTTGGGAGTTGTATCGGAATGCTTGAGATTGTAACGTGGAAGCCTGAAGTGCAAATGCTCAGTTTGGAGAGTAGTATTTACTCTCTTAGTATTCAACAAATTTTCTTTTAGAAAAAACTCTATCCCAATCCTGTAATCAATCCCTTCTGAGTACTTTTTTTCTATATAGGTTACCCTTGCCTTGGTATAGTGCAACTTTTTGCCATCGGCGTAGACAACTACGTTTTCAAGAGGAGTGCCTACCAAAAATTTCCCTTCTTCTTCAGGCATAACAAAAGAGAGACCATTTGTGCTTATGTCAACGATTTCCTTTTTTATGCTCACACCACGTGGAACGGTAAGGGGTATTTCTATAAAGTACTTATTTGTTCCTTCCGTATTTACTCGAATTGCCTGTCTTTTTTCTTCATTTTTTTTTGACTGTGAAACCATTTGGATATCCTATAAATGTATAGGGTTATATTATTAGGATTAGGGGTTTGCTCGTTTTCCTTTATATGGAGCAAAAGTTCATGCCCGTCCATCTCCGGCATCATCACGTCTGATATGATCAAGTCCGGTGTTTTTTTATGCGCAGCCTCAAGCCCTTCTCTGCCGTTGTAGGCTACTGTCACAGTATATCCGACCGCAAGGCTTATTGCAATATTCGACGCCAAGTCGCGGTTGTCTTCAACTATCAGGATGTCCTTTTTTCTATCATCCTTGCTTCCTTGCGATACATATCCGCTCCCATGGACAAGGTTTGAAAGGCGGCGGTCGGTGGTTCTTTGCTCCACAGAACCGTCAACTGTCTCAAACAGCAGGTCTTTGATGATTTCGTCTTTGGCAAGGTGAGACTTCCCCTTTGGCAGTCTCACTCTAAAAAGAGTCCCTTTTTCCGGCTCGCTTTCAACCTCAATTTTGCCGTGATGCAGCTCAACAAACTCCTTGGCTATGCAAAGCCCAAGTCCAGCGCCTTCATATTTGTGGGCTGCCGAGCCGTCCACCTGATGGAAGCGGTCAAAGATATAGGGAAGCTGATCTGCGGCTATTCCAATGCCAGTGTCCCGCACAATGACTATAACATGATCTGTCGCATTTTCTGTTCGAACAAGAACCCTCCCTCCTGCTTTTGTGAACTTGAGCGCGTTTCCTATCAGGTTGGTGAAAATTTTTTCCGCTTTTTCAATATCAACATAGACCATGTCAAGCTTTTCTTCAGGCTCAAGCGCAAGCTCAATTTTCATCTGATTGGCCGCGCCAGATGCGGAGACTACTATGTCGTCCAGGATATTGTTTATATCCCAAGCCTGGTCTTTAACTTCATCTTGCCTGCTTCAAGCTTTGAGATGTCCAGTATCTCGTTTATGCGCTTTAAGAGCTTATGGGCGTTTCTCAGCATTCCCCGCTTTTCTTCAACATTATTCGAAGATATCTTATGCCCCATTTCCTCCAGCACCTTTTGAACCGGAAGTATGATGTTGGTCAACGGCGTGCGAAGCTCGTGGCTGATCTTAGAGAAAAACTCGCTTTTAAGAGTGTCGAGGTGGCGGAGCTTGTCCCTTGCTTCCTGGAGATCAATTAGTGTTTTAAACTCTCTCTTTCGTGCCTGAGATGTAAAGTGAGTACACATGATAGCTATGGTCATTGTCGAGAGCAGAAAAATATTGTTGTTTATCAATATTCCTGGGTTTTCTTTAAGGTGGACCCATTTGTCAAGACAGTTTTTTTAAAAAATTAAGTTACACTTTAGGGCGATGGTAGCCATTACGATGCTTCATTTTTAGAAAAAATCTGGGGTGTTATTTCTAAAAGCTGGTTCTGGCCGGTTCCGGAAATATTTGTCCATGTTTGGGTATTGCTCTTTTCTAAGACAATATGGAAGACTCAAAGTATCATTACAAGCCGAACAGGTGTAGCGCACACCGTTAACGCAACCCAACCTTTTATATTATTGCTGGTCGTTACGATTCCAGTGTACTATCTGACATATGTGCCTGTCTTTCAGGATATCTTAACGCGTATCCCTGGAACTGGCTTGCTATGCAGGCGCCCTGGCATGAAGCCGCCTACTGAAGCAGAAGGACGAGTGATAACATTTTTAATTCGTATTGGAATCTTCGTAATTTTGTACTTGGCTTCCTATGAGTTGGTTGTCCGATATTAGAACTATGAAAAAAAGCTGTGACATTGCATCCCAACGACTTGATTGGGCAAATAAAGCGCTGTCAGAATGCCGGCTATGTCCGCGGGATTGTCGAGTCAATCGTATAGCAGAAAAGCTTGGTTGGTGCGGCGCAGGCGCCCAAGTTCAATATTACAAAGAATTCGTTCATTACGGCGAAGAACCGGATTTGTCGCCGTCTCACACGGTCTATCTCAAACACTGCAATCTGCAATGTTTGTTTTGTCACACTGCTTGTGAACGGAACACTGCCGCTGCAATATATCTTACCCCAAACCGGTTGAAAGAAATTGTCGAACATGGACGATCAAGGGGGGCGCGCAATCTCAATATATTAGGCGGGGAGCCGATGGTGAACTTGCCTGGGCTATTAAAAATATTTGCTGAAGTGGGAACGTCCTGTCCAATTATATGGAACACCAACCTCTATTGCAGCGAAACCGCCCTTGAACTGGTCGCAGGAATTCCGGATGTGTATTTAGCCGATCTTAAATTCGGGAACGCCGTATGCGCAAAAAAACTCGCGGACTCAGACGATTATTGGGATGTAGTAAGAACCAGACTCATAGATTTGGAATCATGTGAAGGTAAAAATAAGATCATAGTACGCCATCTGGTTATGCCTGGCCACATAGAATGCTGCACCAGGCCTGTGCTTGAATGGATGGCGAAGAAATTAACCGGCGTAAGATTAAGCCTGGGTTTAAACTATCTGGTAATGCCAGGCGCGCGAAATGACCCACATCTTAAACGATTTCTTACAGAGAGCGAACGTTTCCAGGCGGAGAAGATAGCAAATACATTGGGACTCCATCTTGTCCAACGCGGAAATCCCTCGCTATATCGTGATATGCTTGCGCACAATGAAGGCGGATATTGCTTCGATGATGTTGACTTCATACTTTCCCCTGATGGCCGTATTTTTGTTCAACATCCAACAAGGGGCGCTACTGATCTGGCCTTGAACGTGGCTGAAAACTATACGGAAAGCAACATACCCTGAATCTCGTCGGTATAAGACCCGTCGGCATTGTATATGATAAGAGGGGTGCCTGCCTTAACCCCAGGCCGAGTCATTTTTCTTGCTTCAACTACTACCAGCTTGGCCTCTGAAAAAACCGTTGAATATATCATTCGCACAAACTTTGGCTCAAGTCCATTTTTCTTCATAGCAAAGAAAAGGTCTGCCATCCGTTCAGCAGGATATATTACCAAAAAACGTCCGGCTCGTTTCAAAGTATCGGCTGAGACCCGCAAAAGCTCAATCAGATTTACAGCAATCTCATGCCGTGCAATAGCGCGATTGGAATGGGGGTTAACGCGACCAGACCCTAGCTTTCTGTATGGCGGATTGCTGCAAACAATGTCTATTGTGCCGGATGGTATGTATTCCTTGAGTTTTTTAATGTCGCCGTGGATGATCTGAATACGATCTTGCATACCGTTGAGCTTAAGATTTTCAAGAGCAAAAACAACCTGCTCTTCTTGAATCTCTACTCCGATAAGCTGTGATGTGGTGTGCTTATATGCAATAATAAGAGGGATTATGCCACAACCTGTTCCCAGGTCAAGCAGAGTATCAACCGGTTTAGGCTTGATCAGATGCGCCAGTATGACTGAATCAATTCCAAACCGATATCCTTGCGCCGGTTGAATTACTTGAAGAGATCTACTGCAGATGCTGTCTAGTGTAAAATCAGGAATATTTGGTTTTAGCAAAAATAAACTT
>JAZDIE010000132.1:0-2504 GCA_043805295.1 Pseudomonadota bacterium | reverse complement strand
CCATCTTCATTTTGAGGTAAGGAATAACGGAGTGCTTGAAGACCCGATGGAATACTTGGAGTGATATGTTCAATATCATCTTATTAGGGATTACGAGTTTATTGACCGATATTTCAAGCGAAATGGTTTACCCCATATTGCCCGTTTTTCTCGTCACTGTGCTGGGCGCGAGCCCTGCCATACTGGGCTTAATCGAAGGCATCGCGGAAAGCCTGGCAAGCCTTTTAAAAGTTTTCTCAGGTTATTTTTCGGACAAAATAAAGCAGAGGCGGCCCTTTGCGATTTTTGGTTACTCCGCATCCTGCTTCGGAAAATTATTTTTATATGTTGCCAACAGCTGGGGTATTGTATTATTGGCAAGGGTAGTTGACCGCTTCGGCAAAGGCATAAGGACAGCTCCCAGGGATGCTCTAATCGGAGACAGCTCAAAGGACGGCGCCCGCGGAGCATCCTTTGGCCTGCACAGGGCAATGGATACCTTCGGAGCAGTCATAGGCATTTCTATCGCTTACTTTTTGCTCAAGCCGCCAGAAGCAAATATGAGAAGAGTATTTTTCTTTTCCCTTATTCCGGCTTTATTGGGGGTTATATTTTTGTTTTTTGTCAGAGAAAAGAGAACAGGCAAGGCGGTAATCAGAGAAAAAGAAAAAATAAGCTTAAGGTGGTCTGCTTTGGACAAAAGGTTAAAGCTGTTTTTTGCGTTCACGTTCATTTTTACGCTGGGGAATTCTTCCAATCAGTTCCTTCTGTTGCGGGCAAAAAACCTCGGAGGTTCGATTCCCCAGGTCATTCTTTTTTATCTCGCCTACAATATCGTCTACGCTTTGACAACCTATCCGGTATCGCGCATATCGGATAGGGTGGGAAGAAAAACAATTATTGTCTGCGGATATTTCTTCTACGGCATTGTTTATCTGGCATTTGCGCTTTGCGGATCTATTTCTTTGCTCTGGATTTTGTTCGGACTCTACGGGCTATACAGCGCTTTTACTGAAGGCGTAGAAAAGGCCTTGGTGGTGGATTTGGCTCAAGCCAACGTGCGCGCAACTGCCATAGGCATGCACGCTACGCTTGTGGGCTTAGGGCTTTTCCCCGCTTCATTACTGGCAGGCTTGCTCTGGAAGTTCCTCGGCGCATCCGCCCCTTTTTATTTCGGTTCTTTTATGGGATTTGTGTCTTGCGTGGGGTTCTGGTTTGTGCTAAAAGGCGTTTAATTTTTCTTTTGGCTCGATGTGGACCACTACGTCAGTTACTTCGGGAATCCGTTTCTTTATCTCGGTTTCAATTTCATAGCTTATTTTGTGGGCTTCAGAAATATGCATCTGCGGGTCAACCTGAACATGTAAATCAACGTGGATATCGTCGGCCCCTCCCCGCGTCCTGATTTTATGGCAGGTCCTTGCGCCCTCCACCCCCAATACTATATCCACTATTTTCTTTACGTCAAATATTGCCGCCGTATCGCAAAGCACTCTTGAACTGTGTTTTATTATATCGTATCCGGCGTGGACGATGAATAAGGCGATTATTATTGTTGCGATTGGATCAAGAATAGTATAGCCTAATTTTATAAGAATAAGTGAGATTATGACTGACAGGGAAGTAAAGACATCTGCCTTTGTATGCATTGCGTCGGACATAAGTATATCGCTATGTAACGCAGCTGCTTTTCCCCGCTCATATTTGACTACGAACAGGTTTACCCCTAAAGTGCCCAGCATTATCAGAAAGCTGTTCAGATTAACAAGCGGGTAAACAGGGGTATTTATACGGCTTATGCCTTGTTTTACAAGGTTAAAAGCAACGACAAACAACACCACGGCTATACCGAGGGAAAAGAAGGTTTCATATTTTCTGTGGCCGTAAGGGTGGGATACGTCTTTGGGCTGGCAGGCAAAATGGATTCCTATAAGGCCGATAATATTGGAAGTCCCGTCGGAAAGAGAATGTAAGCCGTCCGCAGTTATGCTTGCGCAGTTCGTAAAAAGCCCATAGAAGATCTTTAAGCCCGCAACAAGCCAGTTTAATACAAGAATACCTGCGAGTACCCTTCTTATTTTTCTGTAATGGTCACGGACATTTTTAGTCATCGGCATTATACATTCGCCCCGCCTTCAGGCGGGGCTCAGTATTTCGCTCCGGTAAACCGCGGGCTTTACCCCGCGGAGCTTCATTATAGTATTATTTGATATTTATTTCAAACGATTATTGTGAATTTTTGACTTTTATGTTATTATTATAAAATAGGTCTCTCGCCTCCGACAGGAAAATTTAGGTCGGCTCGGGATCAAATTTGCTTCGCAAATTTGAGGAGGTATAACAATGCTTGAGCTAAAAACAGTCAAAATCAACAAGCCCGATGAGGTCAACATCATACTCGGCCAGAGCCATTTTATAAAGACGGTAGAGGACATTTATGAAGTATTGGTAAACAATGTCCCGGGAATTAAATTCGGTTTAGCTTTTTGCGAGTCATCGGGGGCCTGTAAGGTAAGAGCGGAAGG
>JAZDIE010000131.1:0-10219 GCA_043805295.1 Pseudomonadota bacterium | reverse complement strand
AAGAGCTGGGGTGCGCAGCGCAATTTGCCGGAAGCAAATAGGATATCCATGTTTGAGTTAAAAATCATCACCGGCTTTTCAGCCGCCCATCAGTTGAGAAATTTCCAGGGGCCATGTGAACACCTGCATGGCCACAACTGGAAGATTGAAGTGTGTGTCGCTGCTGCTGGTCTTGATCAGGCGGGAATGGTGATTGATTTTGCCATTCTTAAAAAAATGACCAATGATATAATCGAACGGCTGGATCATACATTTTTAAACGATCTTGAAGAGTTCAGGGATCAAAATCCCTCTTCAGAATACATAGCCCAATACATTGCACAAGAACTCTCGTTTCGGTTAAGCAGCACATTGGCAAAGGTAACCCGCGTTACCACATGGGAATCGGAGACCGCTTCCGCTACTTATTACCCCCCAGCCTTTTCAACGCATCTTAATCCGATTGTGTTAGACCATGACTGACGGTGTTTCATAAGCCGTTTTGCGGCAGTAAGCGGTCCTTTTGAAGCCCATGACCCGCCTTTTATTACATAAAAGTTTTCCATGCGCTTGTTGGTGAGCGAATCATAATAAGGTGTGGATGTCCATTCAAATATATTTCCTATCATGTCAAATGCGCTGAGAGGGCTTTTATTGTTTTCATCATAATGGTTGACCTGTGTTGTGTTGCTTATCATGCTATCGGTATGGTTTGTGTATGTCGGTTCCCATTTGTTTCCCCAAGGAAACAGCCTGGCGTCAGGCCCCCTGGCTGCCGCCTCCCACTCGTCTTCTGTGGGAAGACGGTGTCCTGTCCAATCAGCAAAGGCAAGGGCGTCTTCCATGCTTATCTGAACTACCGGATGATCCCATTTATCATGAATAGCGCTGCCTGGCCCGAACGGCGCGGTCCAGCTTGCCCCCTCAATAGTTTTGTAGATGTTTCCATTAGAACACTTTATCATAGGGCGGCCTGTCTTGCTTTCTTCTATCCGTTCGTACTGCCCCATACACACCTCGCCATAGCCTCGTCTTTCTGCAGTAGTTATATAGCTTGTACTTTTTACAAAAAGCCTGAAGTGCGCGTTTGTTACCGGATATTGATTTATATAGAACGCCTCAAGCTCAACCTCTCTTTCTGGCCGTTCCTCCCTGGAAAAGTGCTTGCTGCCTATAATATATACCCCGCTTGGGACAATCGTTTGGCTGTCAAACAAGTCTTCTGAAACATTGTATTCCCCTGCGTCTGCAATAGGCTCTTGTATTGGCTCTATTGGTTCCGCGGGCGCTAGCTCCTGGAGAGGCTCTTCTATTGGCTCTTCAAGCGGCTCAATGATAGGTTCAGAGAGCGGTTCCTGAATAGGTTCTTCTATGGATTCTTGAGCCATCCATTCAATAGGCTCTTCAAGAATAGGCGCTTCTATTGACTCTATTGGTTCCGCGGGCGCTAGCTCCTGGAGAGGCGGCTCGATGACAGGTTCTTCAATTATGGGTTCCTGAACAAAATCTTCGATAGGCTCTTCAAAAGTAAAATCTTCTATGGGTTCAAGTGGTTCTATAGGTTCTGGTTCTTCAAGAATGAAATCTTCTATTGATTCTGTAGGTTCTACGGGTTCTGGTTCCTGAATAGGCGGCTCGATGACAGGTTCTTCAGGGAGCGGTTCCTGAATAGGTTCTTCTGTGGGTTCTTCCTTTTTATCTCCTCTTATTTTGATGACATTGATTAAGTTTTCCAGTTCCCGCGCAATCTCTTCAGCCTCCCATACAAGCGTTTCGCTTTCTATTGCGTCTATGAGATCTCTGATCTTTTCCTGGACTAGCTCCTTTTTGCCAGGCTCAGGGAAGTCGATTAATAAATCTTCCTGGGTAGTGGCGTCAGGGGCCGTGACTTCTTCAAGCGCCTTAGGGTCTCGCACTTCAATCGAGCCGGCTCCAAGGTTGAACTTGCTGATGAGATGCTCCTTCATCTCATCCGACATGACAAAGGTGTTGTCACGGCCAACCTTGATCCCCTCCGGGTTCTGACCGGCATTGAACATGTCGAGGAGATCGTGGTTGATGGAAGACTTTAGGCTGCTGAGGTTTTTTCTTTTTTTCTTGATCTCGGCAGGGTCATCCCCTACCTCCCATATAGACTGGATAAGTTCTTCGATGGGTATTTTGACAATTGTTTCAAGGTCTGAGTCGTTTTTATAATAGGCGCGTATTGCGGTAAGGAGATTTTTCTTAAGGTTTTTCCCCTTAACATTACTTATGGCCTCGTCAACACCCTTGAGGGATAGTTTGGGGTGCATTAAACAATGCTCCTTGATGATATGGCGTTTGTATATTCTTCTTATCGGATAAACGCAGCGCGGGTAAAAAAATGTAAAGACAAGGAGGTATTTTTCAGGTCGCTAGTGTGACTTGAAGGACTTGAAGGATGTATCGGGCATCGCTGATTGGCGCTGCCATATTTGCGCGGTGATTGGCAAGAAATCCGTCTTTATCTCCGTTAGTTATAATCCACGGGTCGAGATCCGCGGCGATACCGAGCGATATTATGGCGCGATCCAGGAGATTTGTGCCTCCTTTGGCAGCCAGTTCATCCCTGAAATCTTCCTTAACTGCTATAAGGATTTTTCTCATAGAGTCGGCAACGCCTTTTGAAAAATAGAAATAATTGTCTATGCGGCGCCATCGCAAAGGTGTTTCGTCGTCTTCTTTTTCCTTGATAAGGTGATGATGACAGCTTCCAAGAAGGTCAGTGTATGTTTCAAGAAGAGGGATGAGGTGGTCGGCCCGCGCATAAAACCGGCTTTCGCCTTTTTTAAGCCGTTCTGTGTAATGATGCATTTCTTTGATAGCCTCGTTATACTTATCCTCAGCCGAGGGGAGCCAAAACTTGGAGGGTTCTATCATGAACCAGTTCATAGCATTTTCCAGATAATGATCGAATTTGTCTGATCCTCCAAAGCGGGAGAGCTTTTCCGCAAGCATAATGCTTGTTCTGCGAACCACGTCCAAAACGCCTAACTGGTAGTTTTCCACGTTGTCCGTAAATGGAATCAGGTCGTTAGCCCGCCACCCCCAAAATCGTTCATGGATTTCATATTCAATTACGCCAATAGTTGCAGATACGGTAGCAACCCCTTTTACCTGGTGTTCGATTTTGGTTGAGTTTTGCTTGGGTTGCGACGGCAATACCCAAGGCTCTGGATGAATTGTTCCAAAATCTTCCTGATGCTTTGCCTGCTCTTTTTCCGTGTTTTTATCAGATGCTTCGCTTTTTGGGGTTTGAGGGGACGTGGAGGTCTCCGCTTCCTCGTGTAGCTGGGGCACTGGTGTGGTAATGGGAGATTTTTCAAAAGGCCCCAATAGGGTTATAACTGACCAGCCCAGCAGAAAAACAATAAAAATTGCCGTTGCTGTTTTTATTAAAACCAGAGAGTTGATCTTACTAGGTTTTTCCGGTTGCGATTTTTTCCAAAACATCATCATCTAAGCCTTCTGCTGTCTCCTATACGTATAGTAAGCTTTAACGCATCAAAGTATTCAAGTAATGGGATTGCATATTTACGGGAGACTCCGGCTATCTCCTTAAACTGTTGAGGTGTTATTTCGTTATGTGCCTTTAGGTATTCAACCAGATTATTTTTTAATTTGTCAATCGCCTTGCAATGAAAATATAACCCCTCTTTTATTTTAAGAACAACACCTTGTGATATCAAATGATTAAGCACCTCAGTTGCATCGAAGGAGGCGCTTGCCTCCTCTTTTTTAAGCAGGTCTTTAAAATATGGTGGCTCAAGCCCTGCCTTTTCATAGGCGTTTTCCAGACGTTTTCCTATCTGGAAGAGGTCTTTTTCAAGGGATACCCGGTGGGAGGATAGGCGTATTGTCTCCTTTTCCTGTATAACAGCGCCTTCCCCGGCCATTGTCTCTATAGTTACATAAGAGAGCCTTGCGCTCACTCTGGATGGAAGTTGCGACCGTAGCTCTTCAGACGGCATCCCTCCCCGCAAAGGGTGAATTTCATGATATCGCGCGAGGATTTTTTTTACAAGCGCTTTCAATATCTCAACAGATTCGGCATGAACATATCGCTTATTTTCACGATCTATCAAAAGCGTTTTTTTTGTGGATAGCGCCCGGTCGAGCAGCTTGTTTAAAACATTTTCAGTCTGCCCTGTCACTACAAGAAGCTCGGAAAAAGTGACGCCTTTGTAGCTGGATTTTTTCAGGTGATAGAAAAGATTTTTTTCCGGGTCGTTATCAGCAATGGCCTTTATAGTTTCCGCCGAGGTATTTTCCTGCTTGTGTTTCAAGGGAATAGGATCAATGATATGCCCTCCTCCAATAGTCGAGACAGGCGAGAGACTGCGGATTACAAAACAATCATTTTTTACAAGGACAAGAGGCGATTTAAAGCGGCACTGTAAAATTGTCTCATCCCCAGGGAAAAGCTCCTGTCGATCGAGTAGCACAACATGCCCCAGCGCCTCGCTTGTCCCTGTATAAAATCTTATCTTTGCACGGTTTTTTAGGGGGCGGGGCGCGCTTTTGAGATATTTAAAAAGCACATCCGCCATGTATGTGGCATGAAGGGTTCCGGGATGCGCGACCACATCACCCCTGGCAATCGAGCTTTTTTCAAGTCCATGGAG
The DNA here is from genome assembly GCA_043805295.1 of Pseudomonadota bacterium. Lineage (GTDB taxonomy): Bacteria > Desulfobacterota > Desulfobacteria > Desulfobacterales. Next base: position 5,594 of record JAZDIE010000131.1, on the reverse strand, counting down.
GTTAACGGCTGTGCGAAGACCGGCTGACGCGCATTCAACAGACGCGTTATGCACTTGAATTCCTCTAACCTTTGACTCTGTTCCAGAGGGGTAGAGCAACACCTTTTCGCCTACGCAAATTTTCCCTGAAATAAGCGCGCCAGTCACTACAGTGCCAAAGCCTTTCATTGTAAAGACACGGTCTACAGGGAGGCGGAATAACCCATCAGAAGGACGGGCAGCCACTTTTTTACAGAGATCGTCCAGGGTTGAGATAAGCGCAGTTATCCCTTGCCCTGTAGTTGATGAGACTGGAATGATAGGAGCTTTTTTAAGAGAGGTTTCTTTAAGCAGGCGTTCTATATCGTCAGTGACAAGCGATAGCCATTCTTCATCAACCAGGTCGATCTTGGTCAGCACAACAATGCTATGTTTGATATTGAGAAGTTCGCATATATCGAGGTGCTCCTGCGTTTGAGGCATCACCCCCTCATCTGCCGCAATGATCAACGCGACCATATCAATGCCGGTCGCGCCTGCCAGCATGTTCTTTATAAAACGTTCATGGCCTGGAACATCTACAATGCCAAGGCGCTGCCCTGACGGCAGACCAAGAGAGGCAAATCCCAGATCAATGGTTATCCCCCGCGCCTTTTCTTCCTTGAGGCGGTCGCAGTCTATTCCCGTAAGCGCCTTAACCAGGGTGGTCTTTCCATGGTCTATGTGTCCGGCTGTGCCGAGGATAATTTGCGGCGATAGAGTATGTGTATTCACCGGCCTCGTTTTTTCCATGCTTCCATTATATAGGCTATCCCGACAAGAAACAGAGCAAGTGATATAATTTTAGTCACGCCTGAGCCAGGGTAAAAGAACTTGCTGAGGATAAGAGCGCTAAGTGTTCCAATAATTATTCTAATGATAAATATAGTGATGGTGTTCATAAAGAAACTCTTTAAAATAATAGATGTATTTTCAACAAAGTCGATAGAGTTTGTTTCTCGTAAAATGCCACCAAGCGGCATGATTAGCTTTTAACGAACTCAAATTAAATTTGTTGCCCAACCTATAGCCGGCTTAATGTTATTTTGCCTTATAAGAGCAGATAGTTTTTAAATCCCCTCTATCAAGAGGGGTGGACGTGAAGCGGACGGGGTGTGTATATTGCATGTTCAACAGCATTCTCTATTTCTCAATAATTCTCGTATTTGTTATCACAAGCTACAATAACTATCTGCTTTTTTCGCCATATTAAAAAAACGCAATTCTTTATATTAATCTCAACACAATGTCATTGACTTAAGGGGTTATCTGTTTATACGGTAATGATACAATTATGTAGGGGCAATCCCTCTGTGGTTGCCCTGTATTTCGGGCGCAGGCAAGCAGCGCCCCTACAAACGTCATATTTTTGAAGGCCAGATATAGTATTTTAAAAAAGATGTTCTGGACACCGGCCGTCCCCTTCGCGTCCCCCCCCCTCTTGATAGAGGGGATTTTTTAATGAATTCAATCAAGTTGGTTGCCCATAGCTTGCCATACAAGCGGCATGGTTAGCTTTTTATGAATCCATCAAGGGTGTATAACGGCAAGCAAGAGGGGTGTCAACCCACTTTTTGACCTGCCTGCAGCAGACAGGTCAAAATTTAACTTTGTAAAGATATTGGCTTCCTATTATTGTGCCGCTTAAAGGTGTGTCAGCGCCAAAAGCAGCGGAATTGATATTGTAGCGTATATAGGTCGGCGGGCCTGGAGGAAACCCCGAGTTTCCGCCAGCAGGAACAGCGTTTCCAAGTTTTCGTATATCGATTGTTACTTGCATATCTCTGTAATTGATTGTGATATCCGGGTATAAGGTCACGGTATCGTCATCAGCGCCTATATATCCATTAATTTCATTATAAAAAGACCCTCCGCCTCTTGGCGCGTCATCTTCTCTGAATTTTATGGAGCGGTTATATGCAGACAAACTGGGATTAGCATTATACTTGTTAAGGGCAGACTCTATGAATTGCGGGACCATGCGCCTGCCGCCATCAGCGGCGAAGAACGCCTGTTTTGTCCTCTTTAAATTACCAACGGCCTGTAGTTCTAACGTGACATTGTTTACCACAGCAAACGTTCCTATGGTGATTGCAGCAAGTATCACCAGGGCTGTCACAAGTATCATGCCTTGATTTCTGAAGTCTTTTTTCTTATTCATAAGGGCCCTTCATGGCCATATTGGGAAGATAGAACCTGCTTTGGGCAAGAAATGTGCGATACCGCTCCTGCCCCGCTGGCAGGTCTTGTAACCCTGAAATCTTGCTTGAAACCTTGACTGTATCTTTATTGTAATATTGAGGGTCCGGCCTTTCTGATCTGACCCTTATCCAGACCTCTACCGATCTAATATCGCTGCGCGGTATTTCTAGTGTTTTTGGCGGGCCTTCTAAAGGTTTGTTTTCGGCGTCTTTATATGCGAACCCCCCATCAACTATATTGTAAAGCACAGGATTAGCAGAACTAGACTCCCATTTTACTTTGTCCTCGTCCCATCGCCATACTTGTCGATACAATATCTTATCGTTCGCGTTACCCTCAAAAGAGTAGCGGACCGCTTCTACTTGTTCTTTTAATTCGTTCTTTATTTCTTTTAGGTTGTTGTCTATATCCCCTTGAAAGGCAAAAGTGGTAGCGGTCGCTTCTTCGATACGCGCTGGCTTGGGAAGGCTCAGCGGCGAGGATGTAATTTTTCCGGTTCGGTATGCCTCAGGAAAGTACCCTGCCATGCGTATCTCACGGCCCATAAGATCAAGAGTCACCCACGCCTCCATCTGCGACCATGCTATGTCACTCTGCGCGGCATTAAGCTTTTTGGCTGCTACATTAAGGGAACATATCGCGGTCATAACTATTGTGCTGACCGCCATTGCCACCAGCAATTCAACCAATGTAAAGCCAAAGTCAGATTTTTTTATTATATTGCGTATATTGAGCATGTCGTCCGGGTTTAACCTTTATATGTTATATAGACCCTAAGAAAAAAATTTGGGACTGCGTTATCGGTCGGAATTCCTTGTGCGGCGTACAGGAAGTACGCCTCCGCGTATCCCTCCTCTGGCCTTGCCAAATTTTTTTTCTTAAAGTCTACAATATCGGTTTTGCAATAGTCGTAGAGCATACAACCTGGTGCGCCATTTTGTCGCTTCCCCGCCATCGCACGGCTGAAACCACCATGATCATGTTTTCATCAGGCGCGTCTTTCTCTATATACCGGGCTAAATGGTAATCAACGCCGACCCAATTTTTTAATTCGTTGCCGTCCCACAAGGACGATAACAGGATGTTCTTAATATCATCATTAGACATATTAGGCGTCTCAGCATCTTTGAACCAGTTGACTTCTGGGTCATTCAGTTTGTTCAGATCAGGAAAATCAAACGTATTAGTATCCCAATTAGGCTTGTCTCCACCAATATAGATTATTTCTTTGTCAATATCTTCCATGCTGAGAGAGGTGAAATGAGCAAGGTCTGCTTCGGCAAGCCGCATTGCTTGCGCAACCTCGTCGCTTACGTCGTTTCCTGACACAACGGCGGATTGAAGCGCTGCAATGGAAAGAAGCCCTACTGCCAAAACCACCATTGCTATAAGGACTTCCAATAGCGTAAAGCCAGGCACGTCTATTTTTTCCTCTGGCCTTGCCAAAATCTTTTTCTTAAAGTCTATATTATGTTGTTTGGCGTTTTGCATATTAATTACTTATCATGTTCAGGCGACCAGGTATCAATATTTGCGCTAGGATTCGTGGTTGTAAGTTTTATGGCATGGCCTGTTAGCAAAATTTTGACCCCTAAACCAAAATCGTTGCTGATTGTTCTCAGTCCTACGCGACCCGTTTCAGGCCAGCCAGTGACTGGGTCTGGAGAAAGCGTACCCTGGCTATTGTAAGCCAGTTGATTATTCTTAAGCGAAACCTTATCAAATATTACCCCCGAAGGCATAGTAATTTCACCTCGTTGATTTATTAGGGTATCAGGCATTGAGGTGGGAATGATTCGCCGTTCTCCGGGAATATTGTTTTTTTTATCTTCCACTTGTTCAACCCAGTCCCCATTTTTATCCTCAAAGACAAAATAGCCGCCGCCAGGTGGGGCGCCAAGGTCTCCGGATGACAAAAATTTAACAACAACTTGCGGAGGGTTAGAGGTGGGCTTGGATGGATCAAAGGGGGTGGTATCAAACCCTGAGTTATGACGGATAGCATACACCCGCGCGGCGTTAAGGGTATTGCGCAGATCAAAAAATGCTGCGCTTAGCCGCTCTCGTTCAAGCGGGGTCTTTATGTTTAACATGGCTATTCCAGCCAACACAGCGATGATGGCTAGGACGATCAACAATTCAATTGCAGTGAAACCGCCCTTGAATTGATGATCGGTTGGTATCTGTGTTTTTCTGATTTTCATGCAAGAATTTCTCTTGGTTTTTAAGAATGCAATCTTGGTGCCTTTAGAACACAAGGGATATGTATCTACATAACATCTTAATATAAAAACTATAATAAAGTTAAGCTTTTTTAACCGCGCCTTTGGCTAGGATAAATCGTTAATTCTTTTCGGATAAGAATTAAATTTTTGGTAGCGTAGAATTTAGGAGACCTTAAGCAAAAAGGTTAACGAAGGTCAAAAAATCCCCCCTCTCCCTTGATGGGAGAGGGTTGGGGTGAGGGTGAAAAAATTGATATATGTCAATCAGTTATATCCCCCTCCCCTTAATCCCCTCCCACGAGGTGAGGGGAAATAGAATTTGACATCAAATATTAGGTCTCTTATTTTCTACGCCACCAAATTTTTTAATGATATTCCTAATCAACAACAAATGCCTGCGCCCTTATGTATTAGGCGCAGGCCTTTGTTTCGGGCAGGGTTCAATATTTTGAACCCCTACTATTCCCTCTTCCAGGTTTTCAGCCACATGGTTTTGTTGTTAATGTTAAGAGGAATCACTTGTAGTGGTGTAGTGCCGTCTGCATTCCTTATGACAACCGATGTGCCTGGTTTAGAGGCGTCTGTGGAATGTACGACCTGCGGCGCCCAGGCAATGCCATCACCAGCCAAATCGGCATATCGAGGATGTTCGCTATGTTCAACCGCTTCCCTGCTTTCCGCGCCTTCTTTGCCTTTATCAAAAACTATCACAGGCATGCCTCTGTGCGTCGCTTCCACTCCGGTTATGTAATCAACAGCGTAAAGCTTGGAAGCCCCGCAAAGTCTGCTGCTGAACGGATCCTTTGGATTGAAAGAAGTAAACAATACAACACCTGCAACACAAGTCGGGTCTGTGACAATACGTTCTTTTAAAGCGAGTTCACCAAAACTAAACTTCCAGTTAGCGCCTTTTTTGCTGAATGTATTGTATACGCCTTTTTCACCGCCATACGCGCCTTGAAGTTTATCCTTAGTGTCATAGGCAGTGATATCGACTACAGGATCATTCGCTACTGTTGGATAATAAATCCCTTTCTTGTCCTGTTTCATGACAATACAATAGAACGCGTTGTTATCGGCTGTTGGGTTAAACTTATCATTTTCTATCATGAGCCGTCCTGTGCCAAAGTATACCCGCAGCTTGCGATC
>JAZDIE010000130.1:0-5183 GCA_043805295.1 Pseudomonadota bacterium | reverse complement strand
AAAATAGGTTATATATACATGGTGTCATAAGGCTTAGAGCAAGGAGTAACTTAGGCAATTTGGACTTATGACGTTATGTATAGCATAGAAAATGGCGTATGGTGCGCCAAAACATCAGCTCTCAAGTGTATGGCCGTCGTTGGGTGTTGATGGATTTTTTGCAACGGCACGAACAAGAAGAAAGGGGTTTTTTGATGAACATTTACGTCGGCAATTTGCCTTACCAACTAGAAGAAAGTGAGCTCCGTAGCTTATTTGAGCAATATGGCGAAGTGACCTCAGCCAATATCGTACGGGATAAACAGACAGGCAAATCCAAAGGCTTTGGGTTTGTTGAAACAGGTTCTCAGGCAGACTCTGATAAAGCCATAAAAGAACTAAACGGAAGCGCCTTTAAGGGAAGAAATTTAAAAGTCAACGAAGCTCGCCCTCGGGAACGTTCTGATAATAACATGTCTCGTCAAAGATATTAAAAAATATTATTTGCGGACTATGCCGGTAAAATAAAGAGCGCTTCCTTTGGGAAGTGCTCTTATTCGGCCATTAAAGGCTGTGTAGCATACTACTTTTGTATGCCAGTTATAGTGGTTTGCAAAGCCTCTGACCTTCTCAAAATTTGCCTGATGGCTTCGCAAAAAACTTCATATGCAAGGCGCGCGAGTTATAAGGATTTAAATAATGACCACCATTATGCCTGAAGGAGAAAATATCAGAAAAGCGGTAAAGTGGATTTCGGACATGAAAAAAGAGACCCCTCAAACTCCGATGGCAAGGTTTATTGATGATGCATGCGCCAGGTTTAATCTTTCTCCAAAAGAAACAGAATATTTGTGCAGCGCTTTTGGAAAAACCACGTCAGATAAATGCGTTTAAGACACAAGGCCTTGTATAAACCCGCCTACTGCGCCTACACCTTCCCTTTCTACTACTCGGATTGTCTCAGTTCCGATCACAGCTATATCTGCTTTGCCTTTTAGAAAATCTAAATCATCTTTGGATTTCACTCCAAATCCAAGCGCAAGTGGAAGTGCAGTTGCTTGACGGCAACGCGCAAGGTACGCCCCCACATTCTCGGAAAATTTTGTCTCTGATCCTGTAACCCCTTTTCTGGCAACACAATAAATAAATCCTTTTCCTGACGATGCAATGTAGCGCATACGGCTGTCATTTGTTGTAGGCGAAAATATAAATATTGGGGCAAGCTCATGATTTGCCATAGCCTTAATATATTCGCCTCCTTCCTCAGGAGGAAGATCAGGTATGATAGCGCCCTGTAGGCCGTCTTTTTTCATTTCCGCGATAAACCGGCTGACACCGTAACGAAAGATAATATTGTAATATGTCATGTATAGAAAAGGGATATCAAAGGATTTTGCCATGTCCTTTGCTAATTTAAGACATGCTTTTACTCTCACACCGGATGCTAGCGCACGCTGGTTTGCGCGTAGGATTACCGGTCCATCGGCAATAGGCTCGGAAAATGGTATCTGCAATTCCACAAGGTCAACTCCGGCTTTGACCATAGACTGAACAATATTGAATGATTCTTCAAGTGAAGGATATCCAAGAACGATATGTGTCATTAGAAGAATATTTTTATGCTTCAATCTGTCACGCAGGTAATTTTCAAGCGCCATAGCTAGTTGCCTTTTTTCTTATAAATTCCCTCCAGCCTGGATCGCCGAAGGCATCTGCAATTGTAAATATGTCTTTGTCCCCTCTTCCTGATTGATTGATTATTAGAATATCGTCTTTGGCAAGCTGATTTGTTTCTCTAAAGGCACCAGCAAAGGCATGGGCAGATTCAAGGGCAGGGATTAGCCCTTCCTTTCGCATAGTAAGCGAAAGCGCTGAGATTACCTCCTGATCGGTTGCGGCCTCAAATCGTACTCTTCCTTCTTGACGCAAGTTAGAAAGTATTGGCGAGACTCCTACGTAATCTAACCCTGCCGCTACGCTGTGCGTTTCCAGCATTTGGCCGTCATCGTCCTGGAGAAAGAAAGTCTTATACCCCTGGGCTACGCCCGGCTTGCCGTCCCTTGACGCAAGTCGGGACGCATGAAGGCCTGAGTCAAGCCCTTTTCCGCCAGCCTCAACGCCTACAAGCTCTACTGGATCGTTGAAAAAGGCGCTGAAAATTCCCATAGCATCTGATCCGCCTCCTACACATGCGTATATCCTTTTTGGTAGTCTTCCTTCATGTTTAAGTATCTGATCCCTTGCTTCTTTGCCTATGATAGATTGAAAGTAAGAGACCATTTCAGGAAAAGGATGAGGGCCACACGCAGTGCCCAATACATAGTGGGTATCGTCCATATTAGTTACCCAGTCTCGGAACGCCTCGTTTATCGCATCCTTTAATATCCTTGTTCCGTCCCTGACAGGCACAACTGTTGCGCCTAATTGTTCCATCCAAAAGACGTTTGGTCTCTGCCTGGCTACATCTACCTCTCCCATATATATCGTGCACTCAAAACCGAATCGTGCAGCCATCGTTGCGGTAGCGACTCCGTGCTGGCCTGCTCCGGTCTCGGCGATTACGCGCTTTTTCCCCATACGCTTTACAAGCAGACCCTGTCCCATCACGTTGTTTGCCTTGTGCGCGCCGGTATGGTTCAGATCTTCCCGCTTGATATATATATGCGGCCCTGCAAAATATTTGGTTAGGTTTTCTGCAAAGGTAAGAGGCGTAGGACGGCATGAATAATCAGCCATAAGACTTTTATATTCCTGCCAGAAGGCGGGGTCATTTTTCACCTTTTCAAATGCATCGGCAAGATGTTCAAAGGTTGAGATCAGAATTTCAGGAAGAAAAGCCCCCCCGAATTCTCCATAATAGCCTTTTATGCTCATGTTTACTCCTTATAGAATCTATCTTATACAAAATTCAGTTTGCAGAGTAAAATGAATTTATGCCTTGCATACATAAACAAGGCATAAAAAAGTTGAGGATTTTATCTGGTCTTTGAGGATTAGACTATAGATGAACAGTAGGACTTTCTCAGTTCAGCATAAACTTTTTGGGATTTACTGGAATGCCGTTTACAATGACCTCATAGTGCAGGTGAGAGCCAGTGGTTCGCCCGCTATTTCCTGAAAGGGCAAAGCTATCACCTCGATGAATTTTATCACCTTTTTTAATTAAAGGTTTCTGCAAATGAGCATATTTTGTGACAATTCCGCGTCCATGATTAATGGTTGCAGTTAACCCGTACGGTCCGTCCTCCTTTATATTAAGCACAACACCAGAGGCAGGGGCTTTAATAGTTGTTCCATAACGGCAAGCAATATCGATACCGGCATGAAATTCTTTCCGTCCGGTAAAGGGCGAGGTTCTATAGCCAAAAGGAGAGGTCAGGCGTCCTGATACAGGCCGGATAGACGGGATAGACGCCAGTAAGTAATTTTTTTTCTCAAGAGAGGCTATGATATCTTCAAAACTGTCTTTTTGGTTTTCTGAAGCTGCCCTGAGATATTCAAGCTGCTTCTGCATCTCATGAACCAGCGAATTATGCTTTTCAATTAATGAAGATAAAGGTTTTAGGTCTTCCGGAGAAGATCCTCCGATGCCGAATGAAGCATTTTTATCAACAGCCTTTTGGGGGGCGATTTTTTCAATCTTTGAGATAGCCCTGATTTTTTTCTCAAAATTATTCAAAGATGATAATTGTTTTTTTAGTGTATCTATCTCCTCGGCAAAGGCTTTTATCTGTAGGCGTTGACTAGATACCTCTACTTTGAGTGTTTTTGCGTTTTGGGCGGATACGTACAGCCGGTAATAATCAACTGACAGGTAACTGATTGTTGCAGCGCCAAATACCAAAAGGAGGATAATGACGGGCAACAAAAACGTTGGCAAACCAAACTGACGAACCCGTGACACCCCTTCTGGTATAATAACAACAGTAGTCTGTCGTTTTTGTATCACGATATCACCTCTTTTTTTATTATGAACCCAAGGTTACTAAAATACGATGGTTGATGGTAAAGGCCACAGCAGTTAAAGCTTATAATACTATAGATAGAAACAAGCAGAAAACAACCAATTAGTCCTAATTAACCCACTGGCAGGTATCTGTCAAGTCAATAGTCTCAAATTTGTGAGCTATTGCATTATAACCTCAATGCTGACACCTTTATAACCTTATCGGCGGGTTGGTTTTAAAAATAAAGCAGGATTATGGCAAAGGACTCAAGAGCATGGCGATCTCATCGCAGTCAGGAAACTTAACGCACTTGATGCACTCTGTCCATATTTTCTGGGGAAGTTGAGACTTATCCACAACATGGAATCTATGTTTTTGGAAGAATTCTTTTTTATAGGTAAGCGCAAATACCTTGCCTACGCCAAGCTCCTTTGCCTCCTTTAATGCCTCTGCGATCAGCATGGAACCGATCCCTTGGCTTTGGCAGCACTCTGTAACAGCTAGCGATCGTATCTCTGCAAGGTCGTTCCACCAGATATGAAGCGCGCATACTCCTGTGATTGTAAGTCTATCATCTTCATGTATAAAAAAATCTCGAATGTGAGCATATATCTCGCTTATAGCTCTGGGAAGGAGTTCACCTTTATCGGAGTAGTGTTTCAGGATAGAGCCAATAGTAACAACATCCTTAACACCTGCCTTTCGGATCATGGCAAGCTCCTGTTTTGTACCTTGAACATAGGCGGCGAATCAAAGGGTGGGTTTTAAATTGGGATGCCGGGGCACAGAATTGAACTGTGGACACGCGGATTTTCAGTCCGCTGCTCTACCGACTGAGCTACCCCGGCAAAAAGACTTGGATACAAATACTGTCTTATAGTTGTGGTGTCAAGAGGTTTTCTTATAAAACAGAGGGATCAATCTACTTGTTTTATGCTGCTGATTAGTGTTAAAAAACCGAATAAAAAAGAGGTTGATTTGAAAGACAAAAATATCGCCCGACATAGGCGATTGGATCGTTGATATGGCTGGACAAGAGTTTTGTTTTCAAACAGGGGCAAGGGCAAAGTGAAGGTGCTGGGGATTGACACATCTACAGCAACAGGAAGTGTTGCAGTTTTAGGCGACGATGTTTTGATTGGAGAGGTTCTCTTTACCAGTGGGCAGACACATGCGCGTATGCTAATGTCCACTCTGGATACGCTTCTGAACATGACTGGTATAAAACTGGTTGATATTGATGGCTTTGCGGTAGGC
>JAZDIE010000129.1:0-14928 GCA_043805295.1 Pseudomonadota bacterium | reverse complement strand
TATGGCTCAGCCAAATGGCTCTGGCTGGCCGGTCTGGCGTTTCATTGGAGTTTTTTTACGATTTTGACAAGACATCTAAGATTTTTCACAGATCCCATACCCTCTTTTGTCACCCTATTTGAGAATATCGACGGGTTTTTACAGGTTGGTGTCCCAGCGCTTTATATGACCGACGCAATAATACTCGGCGCAGTTACGTATCTTTTTTTAAGAAGGATTGTAATACCTCAAGTAAAATACATCTCTCAGGCCGCAGACTACTTTCCGCTTTTCCTTATCTTAGGCATAGTTGCTTCAGGGATACTTTTGCGCTATGTCACCAGGATAGACGTAGTAGGAATCAAAAAACTCGCAATGGGGCTTGTAACATTTCATCCCTCAATACCTGAAGGGCTTGGCTCCATGTTCTATGTCCATATCTTTCTTGTAAGCGTTCTTGCCGCATACTTTCCTTTCAGCAAACTAACACACCTTGCCGGTGTTTTTCTCAGCCCTACCCGAAACCTGGTGAACAACAGCAGGGAGGAACGTCACATTAACCCTTGGAATCCAGTAGTTAAAGTGCATACCTACTCGGAATATGAAGAAGAATTCAGGGAAAAAATGATAGAGGCTGGCCTACCAGTGGAAAAGAAGGATTAATAAGGAGTCACCATGGCAGAAACCCCAAAACCAAAGCAATTGCTGGACATAGATTATACCCCTCCTGAAACAGACTGGATGGAGACCCCTTCAAAAATCAGGGATGGGATGTATTGCTATCCGGCCAATCCTAAAAGCCTTGAGGCATTAAGTTTCCCTCATGCCCGCAAGTGGTCTCCTGTTGACGACGACTGGAAACTTCCGGAAAACTGGAAGGATATTATTATAGATGGGATGGGCGACCGGCTGAAACGATTCCGATCATTTCAACTTTTCATGGACATATGCGTTAGATGCGGCGCTTGCGCGGACAAATGTCATTTCTTCATTGGTTCAGGCGATCCCAAGAACATGCCTGTCTTGCGGGCCGAACTAATCCGCTCAATATATCGTAAATATTTTACTATAGGCGGAAAAATGTTTGGCAAACTTGCTGGCGCGCGTGAATTAACTGAGGACGTCCTGAAGGAGTGGTGGTATTACTTATTCCAATGCACTGAATGCCGGAGATGTTCCGTGTTTTGCCCGTATGGCATTGATACCGCTGAAATCACTATAATGGGCCGAGAACTTTTAAACCTGCTCGGCCTTAATATAGACTGGATCGCCACACCAGTTGCAAACTGCTACAGAACCGGAAACCACCTGGGGATACAACCGCATGCCTACAGGGATATGATAGACTTCTTTATCGACGAGATCGAAGGCGTAACAGGGGTCAGGGTGAATCCAACCTTTAACAGAAAAGGAGCGGAGATACTCTTTATTACCCCTTCAGGAGATGTTTTCGCTGACCCAGGCACATATACTGCGATGGGATATCTTATCCTGTTTCACTACCTTGAAAGCCTTGGGCTTGACATAACATGGAGCACGTATGCCTCAGAAGGAGGCAACTTCGGACTTTTTACATCCAACGAGACCATGAAAAGACTGAACTCCAAGATGTACGCAGAGTCAAAAAGATTAGGGGTAAAATGGATACTAGGTGGAGAATGCGGCCACATGTGGCGGGTGATTCATCAGTACATGGACACCATGAACGGGCCAGCAGACTTCATGGAAGAGCCAGTTTCTCCAATTACCGGAACCAAGTTCGAAAACGCAAAGTCTACAAAAATGGTGCATATAGCTGAGTTCACTGCTGATCTGATAAGACACAATAAATTAAAACTTGATCCAAGCAGGAATGATCATTTAACAGTGACATGGCATGACTCGTGTAACCCTGCCAGGGCAATGGGTTTGATGGAAGAACCGCGTTATGTTATTCGTAATGTATGCAATAATTTCCACGAAATGCCGGAAAACACCATACGCGAACAAACTTTTTGCTGCGGAAGCGGGTCTGGATTAAACGCAGGCGAAAACATGGAACTTAGAATGAGAGGCGCCCTGCCACGCGCAAATGCTCTAAAATATGTTCACGATAAATATGGGGTAAACCGGCTTGCCTGTGTGTGCGCCATTGATAGGGCAACGCTTACAAGCCTATGCGAATATTGGGTGCCTGATGCGGCTGTAATCGGACTTCATGAACTGGTGGCGAATGCTCTGATACTTCCCGGAGAGCAGAAACGGACTACTGACCTTAGAGGCGATCCCTTAAAAGGAATGGAGGAAGAGGAATAATGTACGACAAAAAAGTGATCATACCAGGACTTGTGATCTTTGTATGGCTGATGACGCTGCCGGTCTGGTACAACTTGGGCAAGGCCAATCCTCAGCCTGATCCAAAGATAGATACTCCTGTCATAAATCAGATGGTCGTAAAAAAGTGCATAGAGTCAAAGCAGTATATGAAAGAGTCTCATATGCAAGTGCTTAATGAATGGCGAGATGAAGTCGTACGCAACAAAAAACGGGTATACATTGCAAGTAATGGGGAAAAACATGATATAAGCCTCCAGAATGAATGCATGAGATGCCATTCAAACAAGAAAGATTTTTGCGATAGTTGTCACAATTACGTGGCAGTTAAGCCTTTCTGCTGGGATTGTCATCTTGAGCCGAAGGAGAAATAAGCAATGAAAAACAGCAGAAGAAAATTCTTAAAGGTTGCCGGAATTTCTGTTTTAGGCCTGGGCGCAAAGCCTGTTTTAAACGCAGTTGCAGAAAACAGCGTAAAAAAATATGAGATAGCTCCAAAGTCCTTACTCTCAAAAAGATATGCTATGGTTGTAGATACACGCAAGTGTAAAAAAGGTTGTACGGAATGCCAGACAGCCTGCCACAAAGTCCATAACGTGCCTTCAATAAAAGATAATCCAAGACATGAAATAAAATGGATATGGTCTGAAACCTACGGCCATGCCTTCCCAGGGCAAGAACACTCATACATGGAAGAGCCTCTTGAATCCAGACCTTTTATGGTGCTTTGCAACCACTGCGAAAATCCTGCGTGTGTGCGCGTTTGCCCTACCAAGGCAACATTTCAACGGGAAGATGGTGTCGTGCTCATGGATTTTCACAGGTGTATTGGTTGCCGTTTTTGCATGGCCGCATGCCCGTTCGGCGCAAGAAGCTTTAATTGGAAAGACCCTCGAGGTTATATCGCTGATATAAACCCTGAGTTCCCCACCCGGATGAAGGGTGTTGTTGAAAAGTGCAATTTCTGCGACGAGCGGCTTGCAAAAGGATTAATGCCTGCTTGTGTGGAAGCTTGTAAGGAAAAAGCATTAATCTTTGGCGATATAACTTGCGAATCGTCAGAAGTACGAAAAGTTCTTGCTGAAAATTTCAGCATCAGACGCAAATCAGAACTCGGAACAGGGCCAATGGTCTATTATATTGTTTGAGAGGTGCTTATGCTTGAAAAGGCGTTGTCAGGAAAAACAGGATACTGGGCATGGATACTATTTCTGCTATCTATTGCAGGTGCAGGTTTTGTTGCCTATCTATGGCAACTGAAATGCGGGCTAGGTCTAACCGGTATGAGCAGGGATGTATCCTGGGGTTTTTATATAGCCCAGTTTACTTATCTTGTCGGAGTAGCGGCTTCTGCGGTAATGCTTGTGCTCCCTTACTATCTCCATCACTACAAGGAATTCGGCAAGATCACCATACTGGGAGAGTTCATAGCTGTCGCTGCTGTATCTATGTGCCTGCTCTTTATCGTGGTTGACCTTGGACAACCGCAACGGTTATTCAACGTATTACTCCATCCCACGCCAGGCTCTATCTTGTTTTGGGACATGATAGTCTTAAACGGATATCTTTTTTTAAACATTGTAATCGGATGGACAGCCTTAGGCGCTGAACGCAAAGGGATAGCGCCTCCTAAATGGATAAAGCCTTTCATCTATATATCCATCCCGTGGGCAGTCAGTATCCATACTGTCACAGCATTCCTCTATGCTGGACTGCCTGGAAGACATTTTTGGTTAACTGCTATTATGGCTGCCAGGTTTCTCGCTTCAGCCTTCTGCGCCGGTCCTGCGATATTGGTGCTTTTGATCTTTATTGTCCGCAGGGTAACCAAATTTGATCCCGGCAAAGTTGCTGTACAGACCCTTGCAAAAATCATTACCTATGCAATGCTCATGAACGTATTCTTTTTATTGCTCGAAGTTTTCACCGCCTTCTATAGCCAGATACCAGGCCATATGCACACCTTTACGTATCTTTACCATGGACTTGAAGGGCATACAAAGCTTGTCCCTTGGATGTGGACATCGGCTGTGTTAGGAATTTTGTCCATTGCCCTTCTAATACCACCTTGTACTCGAAACAATGAGCGTGTTCTCGGCGTAGCGCTTGTTGCGCTGGTGATTGCTACATGGATTGATAAAGGATTGGGCTTGGTCGCTGGCGGTTTTATTCCAAACCCCCTCGATCATGTGACCGAATACTTCCCAACATTTCCTGAAATAATGATATCGTTAGGCGTGTATGCGACAGGCGCCTTGATTCTAACCGTATTGTATAAGGTTGCAACCAAGGTCAAAGAAGATAACGCAACGATATAAAAAAACAATTTTTAGACTCATTTCTCTATTAATAGAGAAATGAGTCTAAATTAGCAGTGAATCCCAACACATAAGTCTTTATACTTGCAAGACGGTTGGTCACAGTAGCTTGTGGCCTTGCCAAAGCAATCAAAGTTCCCTTCATCCGCTTGTTTTCTGCGAATCGTAGGAATAAGTAACATCTTAGCACATTCCTTACAAAGGCCATGGCTGTATAGCTCAGACTCCTCTCCCTTTATCCATAT
Organism: Pseudomonadota bacterium; assembly: GCA_043805295.1. GTDB lineage: Bacteria > Desulfobacterota > Desulfobacteria > Desulfobacterales. The sequence continues at coordinate 10,073 of JAZDIE010000129.1, read as the reverse complement.
CATCTTGCACTTTACACATTGATATGTCATCTAAAATCCCCTCCTGTTTAAATTTTAGGATAATAGTTTAGCTGCTAATATAGCACCTTTTTAAAGATTGGCAATAGTAAACATACAAAATATAGCGGGTCAAATTAAATTTAGCACATCAGATTGTGCTTTTAACTATTCAGGGCGGGTTTATAACCCGCCCCCTAAAATTTCTCCAAACAAACATAATCGGTTTTGCGTGCAAATGATCGAATTGAACGGCGGTGATGAATATCGGGAAGGAAGGTTGGGATTGTAGGGGCGGGTTCTAAACCCGCCCTTCACGAATCATTTGACTTGCAAGCTAAGTATCGATGCTATCTCTTTTGCGGTCTTTTCCACAAACTCCTTAAACGCCTCTTGCGAAAGCGCCTTACCTGACTCAGGCAACTCCTTCAGGCCGACGGGCCTGACAAACCGCGGACTGTTGGTCAGCTCTTTTTTAGGCCTAATATCAAAGGCATTATCGAGTCGATCCTCAAAATAAGCCTCTTGAAACCCTGCAAACTTCAAGGCGTGCGCGGTTGAATCAAGGACTGCCTCTTCGTCGTTTGATATAATACCGATTCTTATTGCTTCAACAAGACCGGCCAAGGTCTCTCCGCCCTGGGTGCAGGCAATATGACCGTTCCTGTTTGCAATGAGTTGATGGTCTATTATCGCCTGTTCACTTACCTGAACTACAAAAACCATCCTCCCCCCGGCCTTTTTATTATACTCCTCAGCCAATCGAATCACCCGCGGCATGGAAACAGGGTTTCCAATCATAGCAGCCTGAGCAACGCTCGGACGAACCATGACCGGCCTAAATTTCCGTTTACTTGCGTCCGGCTCCAAATAATATTTATACACAGGATCAGCGTGCTCGGACTGAACACCTATGATCTTGGGAAGCGCATCGATAACGCCTATCTCAAAAAACTTAAGGAATCCGCTCATAACAGCAGTGATATTCCCTGCGTTGCCAATAGGCACAAATATAGCCTTTTTATCCATACAATAGTCGAATTGCTGGGATATCTCGTATGAATACGACTCTTGTCCAAGTATACGCCATGCGTTTTTTGAATTCAGCAAGGCCACGTTATATTCTTCAGAAAGGGTCTCAACTACCTTCATACAGTCATCAAAGACACCCGGGATCTCCAAAACTACCGCCCCGCTGCCAAGCGGCTGGGAAAGCTGCTGAGGCGTGACCTTATTGTGGGGAAGGAGCACCGCCGACTTGACGGCAGGCTGAAGATATGAGGCATAAAGCGCGGCAGAGGCAGAGGTATCGCCAGTGGAAGCGCATATAGCTAACACGTCTTTTAAAATACCTGATCTTATCAAGTAATTGAGATAAGTTATAGCGCTAGCCATACCCCTGTCTTTAAAAGACGCGCTTGGGTTCTGGCCATCATTCTTGAAAAAAAACCTGCGTCCGATCCTGGCCTGTAACCGACTATTGGCCTCCACTATCGGGGTATTCCCTTCTCCAAGATTTACAATTGAATCTAAAGGAATAATCGGACCTATGAATTCGTGAAAACGATATATTCCTTGTAGAGAGGGGGTAGTGAGAAGCTTCCTGTAATCAAAAATAGCGCGCCATTTCCGCCCAGGGATATCCTTAAAACGATTGAATTCCTTGTCTTCTAAAAGCAGAACGCTTTTGCAAAAAGGGCAAACATATAAAAGCCGTTCAATGCCAAACTCTGCGTTACAACCAAGGCATCGGTATATAAGTTTGCCCGCTATTTTGGGAATAAGATAGGGACTAATATCTTTGGATATATCTTCAAGCCGCAAAATTAATTCTCCTTTCCTCCACCCTTGGCCATGCCTTAAACGGCCTTGTCTTCCATCTTTGGTGGAGCCAAAGCCACTGCTCCGGGTATTGGCGAACCATATTCTCTATAGTTTTTGTATATTGCTGCGTATTGGCCTCAACATCCTTAATCTTATCTCCGGTTTGTATAAGTGGAAGATCAGTACCTATAACCAGAATATATCGACTTTCTTCTCTTGTCAAAAAACAAGGGATCACCGGAGCGTTCGTCTTAAGCGCAATGATTGCCAATCCTTTGTTCGTACATGCAGTCTGGCCGAAATATTTTACAAATACGCCGTCGTACCAATCCACATTCTGGTCAAGAAGGATTCCCACAAGCCTTCCCGCCTTAAGGCTTTTCAACACCATTCGCATAGAAGATTTTTTGGGTATCAGCCTCCCGCCATGAAATGTTCTCAGTCTGGAAAGCAACTCATCCAATGGCTTAAAATCAAGAGGCCTCACCATGATATCAGACGGATATTTAAGAAGTCCGATTGCTGCCGGGATCAGTTCCCAGCACCCCAGGTGACCACACAAAATCAACACCCCCTTCCCTTGTTGATACGCCTCTTGAAGGTGGTGAAGCCCTTCTATGGTTATGAATTCATTCAGGTTAGAAGCAGATATTTTAGGTATAAGGCCAATTTCAAAAGGGATGCGCGTAACATGTTGAAATACCTGACGCGCTATTGATCTAATCTCAGTTGGCCTTTTTTCATCTTTAAACGCATTAGTAAGATTGTTTAACACTATTCTTCTATGCTTCCGATCCAAGACAAAAACAAGCCTTCCCAAAAAACAAGAAAAGGGGATTATACGTTTTCTTCCTATCACCCTTAAACACTGAAATAGCATAGCAAGAGCCTGATGTTGAACTAGTTCGATGAGTCTCATCTATTTCATGTCCTCATCAATGCTGCTTTGATCCGGTTTTTTAAAAAAGTTTCAAAAGGAAGGAGGTCTTCCCTAAATGAAATAGTTATGGACAAGACCAAGGCGGGAAGGTTTAGTGGCGACAAAGAAATATGCCTAAGCCTCATGTAGTCTTTCTCAGTGGTAACTATATAGTCAGGACATATCCTCTCGGCTGCCTGAATAATCCTGGCTATGTCCTTTTCCGAATACCTGTGGTGGTCGGGAAAAGGAATAAAGCAAGCGACGCACGCGCCAAGAGACAAAAGACTTGAGATAAAAGAATTGTTGTTTGCAATACCCGAAAAACCCACTACCTTTTTGTTTTTCAAAATTGTCGTATCATGTGTTTGCCTTGAGCGCATATCTACTATGCCAGACGGTTCGTGAGAAGAGGCAAAAACCGGCTTTCCTCTGACATACCCCTTTATAAGATTTATGCTATGCCCAATGTTATCTGTGCCCCTGGTTAAAACCACCGCATCCGCGCGCCACAGGTGATCAATCGGCTCTCGCAAGGCTCCGGACGGAAAGACAAATCCATTTCCAAAAGGATTTTGTGAATCGCAAAGGCAGATATTCAGATCCCTGTAAAGTTGGATATGCTGGAATCCGTCATCCAGTATGACTACATCAGGATTAAAATGTGAGATTGCCTTTAGCCCGCTCTTATACCGGTTGCCGCCGACTAAGACCGGAACCCCTTTGAGCTTTGTCGCCATAAGATAAGGCTCATCTCCCGCCTGATCCGGCTGCATAAGGATAGTTTCTCCGTCTGACACAATCCCCCCGCTTTTTTCAGACTTTCCCTTGTATCCCCTGCTTAATACAGCGACTTTATACCCTGCCTGCTTCAAACTCTCCGCCACATACACGGTAAACGGAGTCTTGCCGGTTCCGCCCATGACAAGGTTTCCTATGGATACGACTGCGCACGGGAGTCTTTTGGTCTGAAAAACGCCATGCTTGTATAAGGAGACCCTTAGGCGCATGAGATAAGAATAGGCAAACGATAGCGAATCGATTAACTTCATTGCTTGTCCAATGGCTTCGTAAAAAGCTCCATATGCAAGGCGCACAAGTTGGAGAAGGACTAGTAGAGGTTCAAAATTTTGAACCCCTACTGTACGGTGAATCCTTCCACGACGAAGTGCAACGCAGCAGATGGACTTTTTACGAAGCCATCAGCCCTGCTATGATCTTTATTGTCCTATTAACCGATCCCCTGTTTTCGTCCAGCACCCTAAGCGCATTTTCTCCAACCTGACTTGCCAGTACCGGCGCATGAATGAGTCTGGTGATCTCTTTTTGCAGGGCATTGGGATGGTTGACCCTAATAGCGCCTCCGCTCTGTATAAGTGCATCAGCAATCCACGCAAAGTTGTACATATAAGGGCCAAAGAGTATAGGCTTTCCAAACATAGCAGGTTCAAGAGGATTGTGCCCTCCTATATTTACAAAGCTTCCGCCAATAAAAACTATGTCAGCGATTGAATAAAATCTTCTTAGCTCTCCTATGGTATCGAGCACAATGACTTCAGGCATTCGCCCGTTGTTATTAAGCAAGGTCTTTTTTTGCGCATTAAATCCTGCACGCTCAAACATGCCTCTAACCGCATCCGCCCGTTGTATATCCCTTGGGGCGATCAGCATAACGAGATCAGGGTGATTTTTTTTCAATCCTTGTATTGTGGGAATCAGCATCTCTTCTTCGCCGCCATGAGTGCTTCCTGCCAGGAAGACCTTGCTTGCCTTGTGCAAGTATAGCGATTTTTTAAGCAATGACACCTCATCTTCTGATATTCTCTCAACCGGCATATCAAACTTGATGTTCCCTGTTATTTTGATTCTGGCCGGATCAACTCCAATTCCCTCAAGCTTTTCCGCGTCACCTTGCGTCTGAGCAGCCACACAACTTAGACTGGAAAATACCTGTCTTGTGAACCACGAAAAAAGGGCGTATCGCTTAAATGATTGAGGGGAAATACGAACATTGGCCAGGATAGACGGCACACCTATTCTTTTCATTTCAAATAAAAGATTTGGCCAGAGATCGGTCTCAAGCAGAATAAATATGGCTGGATTGATCTGCCTGACAGCCTTTCTGACCCCCCAAAGGGTATCGTAAGGCGCATAAAAAACACAACACGAGTTGCCCAAACTTTTCTTGGCTATCTCAAAGCCGCTATGCGTTGAGCAGGAAAAAGCAATCGGATATTCTTTAAAAAGATTCTTTATCCCTTCTACCAAAGGGATGCTTGCAAGCGCTTCCCCTACTGAGAGGGCGTGTATCCAAATCGGCCTTTGTTCAAAACAAAAACCGCTAAGACTAAAGCAAAGCCTCTGCCTAAAGACACTCTTGCGTTTTTTGTCCCCCAAAATGTACACTGGTATAATCGGCATAAGGGCTGCTGTTATTATGAAAAAAAGCAGGTTATATAAAACTATAAACAATGGCACGCCTACGCCTCCCTGCTTGCAAAAAAAAGCAGAAATGCGCCAAGGCCGCCGAACAGGCAATTGGCAAACCATGCTGCTAAAACAGGCGGAATGGTTTCGGTATATCCAAGCGTCTTTGCCATAACAAACACAAGCAGATACGCAAGCACAACAAAAAGTCCAATCCCGATCCCTGTAAGGAGTCCAGCCCCTTTTGCCTTGCGAAGCGCAATCGGTATGCCAATGAGAGACAATATAAATGAAATAAACGGAAACGATAACTTCACATGCATATCCACCAGGTATGGGGTGGGATTATAACCTTCATCTGATATCTTTTTAGAGTATTTCCACAACTCCCTGAATCCCAGCTCATCGGATCGCTGTTCAGCCTTTTCAAATTCCTTTGGATTTTCAGGAAGCAAAAACGGACGTTCGTCAAAATAGCTTACCTTGTAAGAGCCGGACTTTATATCAAGCTCTTTTATCGCCCCGCGCAAAAACACCCATTTATTATCCTTCCAATACGCTGAATGAGCCTGTATGCGACGAATGAGCCTGAATTTGTCGTCAAACTGGTTTATTGTAAGACCTTCAAGGGTTTGTTTTTTTGAATCGTAACTGGTAATATTGTATATGGAATTCTTCCCTTTGTACCAGAGTTGTTCATATTTATAGACAAGAGTTCTAGGCCGCTTGTCTACATTTGCTTCCCATATAATGTTAGACTTGGCTGTTAGAATGCCTACCACTGATTCGTTACACAAAAGGGATAAAATAGAAATAACAAAAGATATAGCCAGCAGCGGTTTGGCAATCCTTAAAAGGCTGATTCCGCCCCCCTTCATGGCAGTAATCTCGTTATTCCTTCCAAGTATACCCAAACAAATTATGGTCGCCATTAGTACTGCTACAGGAGTTATCTGTATGGCTACAAACGGTATCTTGGCAGCAAAATAGGGTATAGCGCATCCAATTGCCTTAGCCTCTACTAAATCATCTATCTTTTCAAAAAAATCAACAAGCATATAGAGCATGACAAACAAGGCGCTTATTATGGCAAATACCCTCAAGTATTCCCTGGTCAGATATCGGGAAATAATCGTCATATTTTAAAACGCCCTTTGAACTTTTCTCTTACAACATGGAAGATATAGATTATTCCATCTATAAGCCGCACTGGCTTGTCCTGCGCTGATTTTTTAAGAATAATAACGGCAAGCGCTCCAAGAAATATGTTCGGAGTCCACATCCCCAGCACGGGGGGATATACGCCTGATTCCCCGAGATTTTTCCCTGCCGCGAGCAGAAGATAGTAAACAAGAAAAACAAACATCCCGATTGAAATTCCTCCAGAGGAGCCATGTAACCTGAATTGCACACCCAACGCCAATCCCATAATTCCGAAGACAAGGCACGAGAAAGGAATAGCAATTCTTCTGTGCAGCTCCATAAGGTAGTTGTTATATCTGCTATCCATTGCATCAAGCGATTTTATGGTTTTAAACAATTGGCTAAGCGACATCTCGTTTTTCCCTGGCCCGGATGTCGACTCATCAGAAAGCCGTGTCAGGCTCAGCGAAAACTCGTAGGTCTTAAACCAGAGCGTGTCAGATGCTGTCATATCCTTACTGTCATAATGTATGCTCCCATCGTTTAGCCTCAGAATAATAGAGTTTTCTTCACGGTTCGAACCAATGATCCCATTCTTTGCTATAATGGTGCATGATGTCTTTGGGTTGCGCTTGTCGGATATGAAGATGTCATAAAGACGCTTTCCCGATCTATCTATCTCGTTTACATATATGACAACATCTTTAAAATCAGAGATAAAACAGTTGGGCTTTATTACAGCGTGCGCCTTTTCCTTGGCCAGATTAATCAGCATGTCGTTTAAGGCCACCTTCCCTTTCGGCATAACCCATGCGGCAGCATAGCTTGCGCAAAGCACGCATCCGGAAAATATAGCCACTGCGGGGAGCATTCTCCAAAGACTTACGCCCGAAGCCTTCATCGCCGTAACCTCGTTATCGTGAGAAAGACGCATAAACGCCAGAAGCACGGACATAAGAATAGATACAGGGAATGTATACATGAGAATGTACGGCATTGAGTATAGAATTAAAAGGCCTACATATGAAGGATTTATCCCTTTTGTCACAATAAGATCGGCAAATGAGAATATTCGGGTGACAAGCAATATGAACGTGGATGCAAGGAGGCTTACGGCAAAAAACTGGGAGATTTCTTTTAATATGTATCGCTGTAGAATGGAGAGCATTGGAAATGTACGGCCTTAATTGGCGGATTCGCAAAAAGTCCATCTGCTGCGTTGCACTTCGTAGTGGAAGAACTCACCGTACAGGAAGTACGCCTCGTCCTTTCCCAACTCGTGCGCCTTGCACCTGGAACTTTTTACGAATCCGCCCAATTTGAGACTTTTTGCAAAGCCATCTTAATTGGAGTTTCTGAATTGCAGTTCATAAAGCCTAAAGTACTCACCTTTTAGGGCAAAAAGTTCTACATGTTTGCCCTGTTCCACTATCCTTCCGCCTGACAGCACTACGATCTTGTCCGCGTTGCGTACAGTGGATAGACGATGCGCAATAACAAATGTGGTGCGGCCTTTCATAAGATTTTCAAGTGCCTGCTGCACGGCAAGTTCTGATTCAGAGTCAAGAGAAGAGGTGGCTTCATCCAGAATAAGAATGGGGGCGTTCTTTAGAAGAGCGCGGGCAATGCAAATTCTCTGCTTTTCTCCGCCGGAAAGACGTGTTCCCATTTCACCTGCGTTTGTTTCAAATCCATTCGGAAGCGCCTTAATGAAATCATAGGCATATGACGCCTTTGCCGCCTCAATGATCTCGTTATCAGAGGCGTTCAGGTTTCCATACAGGATGTTGTTGCGTATAGTGTCGTTGAACAGCATAGGGTCCTGGCTTACCATCGCGATCTCTTTTCTTAAAGATGAAATAGATATATCCCTGACATCTGTTCCATCTATCATGATCGATCCTTTGTATACGTCATAGAAACGAGGAATCAGATTGACAAGTGATGTCTTTCCCCCTCCGCTCATACCAACTATAGCCACTACCTCGCCTGGATTTGCGTGCAGATTGATATCCTTTAGAATCAGATCGTTTTCATACTTAAAAAAAGCATTCTGGAAAGTAATAGTGTGTTGCTTGCAGGGAAGTTTAACGGCATTTTCCTTTTCTTGAATCTCTGAAGTGATATCCATGAGATCATAAACACGTACTGTCGCGGAAAGGCCTGCCTGAAGGGTGTTATTAAAGGCGCTTAACTGTTTAACAGGATCATAAAGCATTATCACAGCCGCCATAAAGGAAAAAAACGTGCCAGCAGTCGAATCCCCCCTTATGACCGCTGAACCGCCATACCATATTATACTTGCAAAGGAAAAGGCGGCCAAGAGTTCCATAACCGGAGGCGAGATTGAACGCGTCACAGCGGCCTTCATCTCAAATCGCAACAAGCTAAGCGTCCTTGCAATAAATCTGTTTTCTTCATAGCCTTCCATTCCGAATATTTTTACGATCCTTTGGCCCGTAAAGGTTTCGTGAAGATGAACATTCATGTCAGCAATGGCTTCCTGGCAACCGATGCTTGCCTTGCGCAAACGGCGGCCAAACTTTACTATAGCTGAAATCGCTACAGGAAAAAAAATAACAGCGATTGTGGCGAGCTTCCAGTCCCTGTAAAAGACCGCACACAACAACCCTATTAATGTAAAAAAATCTTTTACCGCTCCTGTTATCGCATTTGAGACCATACCTTTTACCAGGTTCACGTCGTTGGTAATCCTGGCCATCAGAATGCCTGTCTTATGTCCGGAAAAAAAAGACAAGGGGAGATCCTGGAGATGCGCATAGAGCTTGTCACGTATCTGTTTGATGATGTTCTGGCCGACATATTCCATTATATACGCCTGGCCAAAGTAGCAAACCCCTTTTGTTGCATATATTCCGACAATAGCAAGCGGGAGCAGCTTTAACATAACCATGTTTTTATTAATAAAAATGTCGTCTATAACCGGTTTTATGAGCAAGGGAATCGCTGATGTGGCGCTTGCTACACCTATCATACACAGCATTGCCGACAATATACGCCCCCAGTGTTCTTTCATAAAAGGAAGAAGTCGTTTTAAGAGATCTATATCTGATGTGTGTGTTTTTTTAATCATCTTGTAACATGTCCGTGAATTCCTGCAGATAGCTCTAATGACCGGTGCCATATCTTATCGGAAATATTCAAATTATTCAGATTAAGATATTTTACATATTCCATCGTAGATTTTGATTTAAATGAAGATACCGTAGGGGCGCTGCTTGCCTGCGCCCGTTTATTAATAACAATACCATGCATATGGTTAGGCATAATAACATATATTTTTTCAATCTAACCTAATAGGATTTTATCCATCGTCCCACAGAGTTGGTCAGGGACAGAAGCGTCCGATTTTGTCGGGGCATCCCCGAAGTCGACGGGGGATGATGGATAAAATCTTGTTGAACTGAGCCGCCCCCCGCGCTTGGGATAAGGCCCGTTGTCTATGTGTTTTGTATTCTTTTCCAGGCAGGATGCAAGCGGAAAAGCTGGCGTTTTTGGGTAGAGAAGGGCTTCGTTTTCATATTTCGTTCGGATAGAACCCCGAGTCGCGACCAATAATCATCGGAGAAGACCGGATTGCCCGGCCGTTGTATAGCCATGTTGCGAGGAGGTGAGCAGAGGTCGCCCTCCACGCTCCATTGCGCACAACAAAACAGAGCATATCAGAACAAAGCGTCCGGTTTATCCCGGCGCAAAGGCCTGCTGGTAGTCGGGTGGCCTCCTTCTTATCTCCTCAAAGTGG
>JAZDIE010000128.1:0-4753 GCA_043805295.1 Pseudomonadota bacterium | reverse complement strand
TTCTGTATACCCAGGGAGCCTTATAATTTCCATCCGGTCTTGAAGCGGCAAAGGGATGGCTGGAAGGGTATTGGCGGTCGTTATAAAGAGTATCTCGGAGAGGTCGTAGTCAAGATCAAGATAGTGGTCGTTAAACGAGTTGTTCTGCTCCGGGTCGAGCACTTCAAGGAGAGCTGATGATGGATCACCCCTGAAGTCTGTACTCATTTTATCTACTTCATCAAGGCAAAAAACTGGATTGCTTACCTTTATTTTTTTGAGAGATTGTATGATCTTGCCGGGCAACGCCCCGATATAGGTACGCCTGTGGCCGCGTATTTCCGCTTCGTCCCTTACTCCGCCAAGCGAGAGTCTCACAAATTTTCTGTTTGTAGCGCGTGCTACGGATTTGGCCAGCGAGGTTTTACCAACGCCAGGCGGCCCCACAAAGCATAGAATCGGGCCGCGTATTTTTTTTACAAGCGATTGAACCGCAAGATATTCAAGTATTCGTTCCTTTGGTTTTTCAAGCCCATAGTGGTCGTTGTTTAGTATTTCTTCCGCCTTGCCAATATTGGTTTGAACCTTGGTCTTTTCAAACCATGGAAGGTCGAGTATCCAGTCTATATAGTTACGCACAACAGTCGCCTCGGCAGACAAGGGAGACATTAGTTTTAGTTTCTTGAATTCCTGCCGTGTTTTGGATGTCGCTTCTTTTGACATCCTTTTCCTGGCTATTTTTTTTTCAAGTTCTTGCAGTTCATTTTGATGGTCGTCTACATCTCCCATTTCTTCTCTAATGGCGCGCATTTGTTCGGCCAGGTAGTAATTTTTTTGCATCTTTTCTACCTGGTTTTTTACCCGGCCTTTTATTCGTGTTTCAATATTGAGCACTTCCAGCTCTGATTGCATTAGCTCATAAAGGAGAGTGAGCCTCTCAATAATATTGACGGTCTCTAATAGCTGCTGTTTATCCCTGATTTTAAAGGAAAAATGTGATGACACCGTATCGGAGAGTCTTCGTGGGTCTTCGATTGAGGCTATTGTGTTGGCAAGTTCGCCTGAGACATTTTTGTTTAATTTGGAATAGGCATAAAATGATTTTATGATATTACGACAGAGTGCCTCTATATCCGGAGTATGTTCGGCAAGCGTGTTTAATTCTTCTGTTTCTGCAAGAAAAAAAGATGAATCCTCTCCCTGGATAAACTTGGTTATTCGCGCCCTGTGCTTTCCTTCGATGAGAGCCTTTACAGTTCCATCCGGAAGCTTAAGCAATTGAAGTATAGTTCCAATGGTGCCGACTGGTGAAATATCCTTCTCGGAAGGGGAGTCTATAGACGCATCTTTTTGGGTTACAAGTAATATGGACTTGTTATACTGATCCAATGCGGTTGCCAGCGCGGTGATAGATTTGCTTCTGCCTACAAAAAGAGGCGCAACCATATATGGAAATATAACAATATCACGAAGCGGGAGGAGAGGAAGTATCCTGGTTGAACAGGCTGTTCCCTCGGTTTTTTTTATTTTTTTAAGATTAAACATATGTATTTAGGCTTGTTTTTTTGTGTGGTCATTCTCAAAGATGAGGATAGGGTCTTCTCTGCGGAGTACTACCTCTTCGCTGATAACACATTCACTTACTCGTTCTATTGATGGTATATCGTACATGATATCTAACATTGTTTCCTCCAGGATAGCGCGCAATCCGCGCGCCCCTGTTTTTCTGTTTAGCGCTGCTGCAGCTATAGCCTTTAGAGAACTCTCTGTGAATCTGAGCTTGACTTTTTCAAATTCAAAGAGTTTCTGAAATTGCTTTACAAGCGCGTTTCTCGGTTCGGTAAGGATTTTAGTAAGCGCCCCCTCGTTGAGTTCGTTTAAGGTTGCAACAACAGGAAGCCTTCCCACAAATTCCGGTATCATGCCAAATTTTATCAGGTCTCTAGGCTCAACGCGACCGAGTACATTTTTTTCTCTATCTTTACTCAGGCTGATAATATCAGATCCAAATCCTATGGAATGTTTGCCAAGGCGGGATTGGACTATTTGTTCCAATCCTGTAAATGTCCCTCCACATATAAACAGGACGTTTGTTGTGTCAACTTTTAAGAAGTCCTGTTGAGGATGTTTTCTCCCTCCCTTTGGAGGGATATTGGCGATAGTACCTTCGATAATTTTTAATAATGCCTGCTGCACACCCTCACCGGAAACATCCCGCGTGATAGAAGGATTTTCGGATTTTCTTGCTATCTTGTCTATCTCATCGATGTAGATAATACCGCGCCTTGCTTGTTCAATATCGTAATCGCAGTTTTGCAGAAGTGTGGCGATGATATTTTCCACGTCTTCGCCTACGTAGCCAGCTTCGGTTAGAGTGGTGGCGTCTGCTATTGCAAAAGGAACGTTTAGAATACGGGCGAGGGTCTGAGCCAGTAACGTCTTGCCTGATCCGGTGGGGCCGATAAGAAGGACGTTGCTTTTTTGTATTTCCACATCATTTGCAGCCGCATTGCTGTCAATTCGTTTATAATGATTATACACGGCAACCGACAGAATTTTTTTTGCGCGATCTTGTTCTATAACATATTCATCAAGGATTGCTTTTATTTCAGAAGGCTTTGGCATGACCGATTGCCTTGGGGCGGTCGCATTTTTTTCATACTCTTCCTGTATTATTTCGTTGCACAACTCTATACATTCATCGCAGATGTATACGGCAGGACCTGCAATTAACTTTTTGACCTCTTCCTGGCTTTTGCCGCAAAAGGAACAAAACAGATCACTGCTTTTTATATCGCCTCTTTTAGCCATTATTTATTATCCTTTTCTGAAGTCTCTCTTGACACAATCACCTTGTCCACGATCCCATACCTGAGCGCCTCGTCGCTTGTCATATAATAATCTCTATCAGTATCATGCTGTATTTGATTTATATCCTTTCCGCTATGCTTGGCAAGGATGCCGTTCAGTGTCTCGCGCAGCCGTAGTATCTCTCGTGTTTGAATCTCAATATCAGACGCCTGCCCCTGGAAGCCTCCCAACGGTTGGTGAATCAGTACCCTTGCGTTAGGCAGAACAAAACGCTTGGTTTTTTCTCCGGCCGCCAAAAGAAGCGCCCCCATGCTGGCTGCTTGCCCCATACAGAGGGTACTTACCTTAGGTTTAATATATTGCATTGTATCATAAATGGCAAGGCCGGCAGAGACAGACCCCCCAGGTGAGTTAATATAAAAATTAATATCCTTTTCAGGGTCTTCGGACTCAAGGAAGAGGAATTGTGCAATAAGTAGATTGGCGATCTCATCTGTTATGACCGTACCGAGAAAGATTACCCGTTCCTTTAGGAGCCGGGAATATATATCATACGCGCGTTCTCCTCTGGTGCTTTGTTCTATTACTATTGGAATCAGTGTCATTAGGTATCTCCCAAGTAAATATTCAGGTTTATAGGCTGAAGACTGAAGGTTTTTAAAGGTTATATTTGTGTTTTTACATCTTCAGGCGGATCTATTTCTTCAACCCTGCTGTGGTCGATTATGTACTGGACAACATGTTCGTCCAGGAACTTTGCGTTAAAATCTTCAGCCTTATTTTTGTCTTCGTTATAAATCTTTTTAAGCGCGTCAATAGACCCGCTTATCCTGCGAGAAATATTTTCAAAACCAGCTTTGACGATTTCGTCATTTATGACAAATTTTTCTTGCTCACAGATATTATCTAATATCAACTCTGCCCTTACCCGTCTTTCCGCTGCTGGCAGGTACTTGGAAAACAGGCTTTCATCCGTATGTCCTGCGTCCTTAAGGGAAATATTATAGCTTGCATACATTCGCTCAGCGTCTTCCGCCATTTTTATCGCGGCGTATGTCACAAGAGATTTAGGCGCTTCGAACTCTGCTTTTGCAATTAACTTGTCTATTATCTGCTCATAAAGCTCACGTTCTGAGAAGTTAGTGAAATTTTTCCCCATCTCTTGTTTAAGGTCGGCCTTAAGCGCTTCCAGATTTTGGTATTCTCCAATATCTTTTGCGAAATCATCGTTGATTTCAGGGAGTATGATCTGTTTAATTTCTTTTAAGGAGACTTGAAATGACACCTCTTTTCCAGCGAGTTCCTTGTGTGTGTAATCTTCAGGCAATTGCGCGGAAAAGGTTTTTGTCTCTCCACGGTTCATCCCAATAATCTGATCTTCCATTTCTTTTAGGATTTGCCCTGCTCCAAGCTCTACTATAGCGTTTAGGGTTTTAGTTAGAACAGATTTTCCATCATGAAGGCCTTCATAATCAATCTGCACAACATCGTTGTTTAAAACAGATCTTGCTTCGTCTATTGTCTTAAGTGAAGCATGGCTGCGTTGAAGCTTAAGGAGCTTTTTATCTATCTTATCGTCTGTAACCTGGTAGCGATACTTTTTTAGATCAAGGCCGGTATAATCTTGGATTGTAAAGTGTGGTTTTACTTCTATAGTAGCCGAATATTTATAGGCTTGACCGGTTACAAACTCAGAATAATCCATCTTGGGTAAACCAAGCGGTTTTATGCCTTTTTCTTCAACTGCCTTTAGGTAATAGGAGTGTCGTAATTGTTCTCCTACTTCAATGGCAGCCTCTTTTTTGAAACGGGATTCTATTATTGATCGCGGAACTTTGCCTGGCCGAAAACCAGGGATTTTTGCCTTTTTTTGTATATCGTTTATGAAAGTATCATATTCCCTGGAGACATCTTCTGCGGGGACTTCAATATGAAGTTTTTTTTCGACTGTGCTTATGTCTTC
>JAZDIE010000127.1:0-4929 GCA_043805295.1 Pseudomonadota bacterium | reverse complement strand
TGAAGACAGATATAGACTAGTACCATGTAACACTATTCCCCAATTGATCCTTATCACACAACAACGGAGGTGATTCAATACTAAAGTAAAGTTTTTGACCTATGGATATTGTTTTCATGAAATCCCCTCTAACAAGAGGGGATTTAAAGGATGATAGAAAACAGGACGTTGTAAACACAGGAATGATATATTTGGTCAATTCGTAGGGGCGCCGCTTGCCTGCGCCCGCGGTAATATTAAATTAAGTGCCTAAAGTGAGCTAAAGTTTAAAGTGCCTAAAGTTATCTAAAATGGAAATTCCTATAATATTAAATTATCGTTTTTAGGACAAATAATAAACGAACAATGGAATTGCATACCAAATGAATACAATAATGTTGAATTGGATGAATATATCATCATGCCTAATCATTTACATGGTATTTTAATCATTAATAATCGGGCCGAGGCAAGCGCGGCCCCTACATCAGACATTGTTTTAGACATTGGAGAAGACAATTTAAACATGAAGTCCAAAAAATAATGAACTCATAAAAAGATAATTTAAAAATATTACAAACAAGGAGTTAATGTTCATGAAAAAAATTATATTCGGTCTTTCGGTTGTATTTGTATGCTTTGCAATGCTCTGTTGCCCGGCCAGTAAGGCATCGGCCTTCTGGCAGACATACCAACAAACAACATGGTTCAACATTTCTACAACAAGAAATATTTACTTTCAGGTCGGCTTACCCTTGATGCCGGTTCCTGTTCCAAAACTTTTTCCTATGCCTATGCCTGTTGCAGTTCCAATTCCTACGCCTGTCCTACATCCTGTGCTCGTTCCTGTTCCTTGCGCCTTTGACATATTCGGTCTTTTCTCTCCATTTCCAGGTTTGGCTCAGGCAATAATGCTAAACGCCCTAAACAGGTAGGGGTTCAAAATTTTGAACCCCTACTAAAAACATGTAGGGGCGACCAACCGGTCGCCCCTACAATCGTGTATATGCACAATTACCTGTTAACTAAAACTCGCCACCCTCTCCTCCTCCGTCCAAGGGTATTATATCTTTTGGTTTTGAATGGTCGTGTTTAACAACAGCGCCTGCCGCCTTTCTCTGGCTTCTTGTCTTAATCTGTGGATTATTATGGGTTAGTTTGCGCACCTCGCCCATAGCGCTATGATGCGGGGTAAACGCGCTGCTGGCTGGACGCCCTTGCCTTCCTAATCCGCCGACTAAAGCCACCAGCTCGCTGACTATGCCGTTCATGGACTCGGCCTGAGCGTTCATCTCCTCAGAAGAGCTTGCGGATTCTTCAGCATTAGCCGCAGTCTGCTGCGTTACCTTCTCCATCTCGGTCACAGACTTGTTGATCTGGTCAACCCCTTGAGCCTGCTCTTTAGAAGCTGCAGTGATCTCTCCGACCAGTTGGCCAACCTTCTCAGACGACCTTGAAACCTCAGAAAATGCCTCGCTCGTTTTTGTAACCAGTTCCGAGCCTTCCTTTACCTTCTTTACCGTCCCTTCGATAAGAGCTGATGTGTTCTTAGCCGCATCCGCCGCGCGCATGGCAAGATTTCTAACTTCGTCCGCAACCACCGCAAACCCTGCGCCTGCCTCGCCAGCTCTTGCCGCCTCTACCGCTGCGTTAAGGGCTAAGAGGTTTGTCTGAAACGCAATCTCGTCTATGGTCTTTACAATCTTTGAGGTATCCTCGCTCGCTTTTGATATCTCCTGCATAGACCTTGTAAGATCGCCCATAGACTTATCAGCCTGAGCCACCACCTTATTCGCCTCGCTCATTAAATTGTCCGCCTGTTGAGCGTTGTCCGCATTCTGGCGCGTCATGCTCGCCATCTCCTCAAGCGAAGACGTGGTCTCTTCTATGGCTGCGGCCTGCTCGGCAGACCCTTCAGCCAATTGCTGGCTGGAAGATGAAACCTCATTTGACGCAGTGGCGACCTGGTGCGCGCACTCGTCCATTCTATCGCTAATCGACTTAAGCACCTTAACAATCCCGCGCGCGATAAGAAAGGCAAGCCCAATCCCCACTATTATCGCAAATATGCTGATTATCATTACCTGTGTCTTGTTACGCTGGGCATTACCAAGAAGAACATCGTCTGACATCACGTGTTTTTTAGCCTCTGTCCGGATCTCGCCCAAAAGCTTTCTGGTATGCGCGACAGCAGGAAGCGTCTCCTGTGCGTATATCCGCTCTCCCTCGTGCATCCCTTGCAACGCGTGTTCAGCCTCTCCCTTGATTCCATCCATGTGCTTGAGAGTTTGTTCAAGTAGCACCATAGTTGTGCTGGCCAATATCTCTTTTGCCTTTGCGATCTCAGCCATCGCATCCCTGTCCTCAATAAGCGCTTTATGATAAGCAGTTATATCTTCGTCTGTCTTCTTGTCTATCTCCCTTAGCTTGGCCATCGCCTCTTCCAGTTGCGGCACACCTTTTGTCAGCTTTTCCCACTCGTCCAGACCAGCCATGTACTCCTCATCCATCTTTTCAACATGTTTCCAGTCCTCCTCAACTGTCTCAGCCACTGAGCCTTCTACAGCAGCCTGCCTCTTTAAAAAAGGCTGGATTATACCTTCATTCATAGTCATGTCGATATTCCCCCACTTTGACATGGCGGCTATATCACTATTCTTTTCAGCAGCCTCTTTTGCAGGGTCGATCACCTTTTCCATGGCTTCTGTAAGGATAGCATCTAATGCCCCTGCTGATTCATCCATATGCTTCATTGCCTCTGCCCTTTGCACATCAGCAGCCTTTCCCCTGCTAAATGCCATATGTTTTTGCACTTCTATAGCAGACTCATGCAGCTTCTTGTGGCTTTCGACCATCTCGCTCCATATTTTCTTAAACTCCGCGTCTCCGTTTTGGTACGCATGCTTCGCCTGCTCAGACTCAAGCCATTGCCCCATAGCGCACTTTGCAGGGTCTGTCTGTACCCCGAGTTCGTCCCGCTCTTCAACAAAGGCGTCTCTAACCTTGGACGCCCATTTCAGATGATCAAGCTCCCGCGCAACGATCAAAACCGGCAGTTCAGGGTCCGCACGCTCAAACACCTTTTCAATCGAGATCGCAGACTCGTGCAGTTTTTTATGCGGCTCCTCGATATCGTTTAACAGAGTCGCAAGCGAAGGAATGTTTTTTTCAGCCTCTTTCCGCTCAGCGCCATAGAGCCACTCGCCAAAAGCGCACTTTGTCGCGTCGGTATGGACATCCAACTCAGCCACTTTTTCATTGGTCAAAAACTCGTTTACCTTGTTGGCCCAGTTTATATGGTCGATCTCTTTTTGCGCCAGGGTCGCGTCCAGCTTGTTTCCATCAATCACATTAGTTGCGTCCAATACCAACTGCCCCACGCCAGTATAGGTTAAGACACCCAATATAATCAGCAGCCCCAAGACAGCGGCAAACCCAATCCCAATTTTTTTACCTACAGTCATCTCACTCCAGCTCATTTGTTAGCCTCCTTTCCATGCTAAAAAATTATTTAGCCTAATCAACGCATTAGGCAACCTCATCTAATAGAGCAAGCTCTTCTGAGCTAAGCACTTTGTCTATGTGCAGCAGTATTTTAACACCGCCTCCCATCTTTGCCATGCCAAGTATGTAATCAGTGTTGACCTTGGTGCCGAATGACGGCGCCTCCTCTATATCCGTAGCCTTGATGTTAAGCACCTCGGACACAGAATCTACAACTGTGCCCATCAGCACATGCCCGCGATCGGTCTCTGTCTCAACAACGATGATACATGTGCGCTCTGTATAGCCTATTGCCTGCATTCCGAACTTAAGCCTAAGATCGATCACAGGGATCACCTTGCCGCGCAGGTTTATGACCCCCTTGACGAATTCAGGCGTTTGAGGAACCGGCGTGATAGGCATCATACCGATAATCTCCTTGATCATCAGAATGCCTATACCGTACTCCTCGTTCGCCAGCGAAAACGTCAGATACTTCCCTTCGCGGTCGGTCATAGTCTTAATCGACTCGCTCATGCTCGCGCGATCTACTACTTCTCTCATCCGCTTATCCCTCCTTTCTAAAGGTTGACTTGTCTGAATCCTTTCTTAATGGCAACCTCGGTGTTGCCATTATCATCTCTTGAGCCTCAGCCTCCTTCTAAAGCAAAAGAGATGCCAAAATGTTATCTTGTTGATATAGTTGATTTATCTTACAATAGACCTCTTGTCTCTCCTCTTACAAACAGAACAAATGTTCGTCATGTCTGCCCCGGCGGACAGGCCATAAGCCTCAAATTCCTTGTTTTTAATGGCTAACATATTGTTATATTTAAATAATATTTCAATAGAACAAAAATTCATACTGACACGCTCCGCCTAATCATTCCACATAATCATTGCCCGACACCAAGTAGTCATTGCCCGACTTGATCGGGCAAACCAGATATTAATCCATTATATAAATCGATCCATTCTGGATTCATTTTTTCAATTAAATCCAATTTCCATTTTCTGTTATATTTTTTTAAGCGTTTCTCCCGTTTTATTGCAGTTTCAGGATCCAGAAATTGCTCAAAATAAACCAACTTATCAACATTGTATTCTTTGGTAAAACCATCGACATATTTATTCTTATGCTCCCAAATCCTCTTTATTAAATCCGATGTAACACCTATATACAAAGTCCCATTTCGTTTACTTGCTAAAATATATACGTAAAACTCTTTTTCCATTATCCTGGATCGTCCGATCAAGTCGGACGACGACTAATAGAGAAGCATATCAAACAGCATCCCAATAAACACCAAGTAGTCATTGATATCTGACATCCTTTTCGGATATCAGGCGAATAATCTTTAAAACCGCATTTATTGATCCGTCTTCTTTACGCCTATAAGGTATTTCTGCAATTGCCGGACTGATATGCCAAGCACCTGGGCTGACTGACTCCGGTTGCCGCCGCAG
>JAZDIE010000126.1:0-4357 GCA_043805295.1 Pseudomonadota bacterium | reverse complement strand
GTCGTTCAATATGTATTCGTTCATTGATTAAAAATTTCGCCTTCCTTTTAATCTATTCCCAGTTGTATTTTTATAAGTTTGACTAATGACTCTTTAATTTCAGAGTGTCGAGGCACAGGAACGTGTCTTCCGTTTAATGGATTTGAGTATATATCGTGTCTGCCACCATGACGCTTAAGATAGCAACCAGCCTTCATTAATTGCCTTATGAGTATACCTCTTTTCACACTTCAACTCCAAGATCCATATATTCTGACTTGGGATGTTCAACTTTAATATCTGCTGTATCAAGCATCATATGATACGCATCAACGATATTCTTCTTTAATTCCTCAACAGTCTCACCTTGACTGAATACCCCTGGAATTTCTTTTAGTTTCCCTACAAACCAACCATCATCCTGCCAATATTCCAATGTGAAAAATCTTTTCATGTCGTCTCCTTGTTTGTATAACATGCTGTTATTGCGCAGTATTCTAGCAAGTTCCTTGAGTTTTGGATAGCCGCAAGTCTCCTTTTGCTTTATTGGCTGTCGCTAACTCTTATTTTTGAATATAATCTTCACAGGTGTCTGCTTTAGTTTGGATTTGAGCCTGATCTGATTTACCAAATAACGTCCATAGGATACTGCTATCCCCTCTGCTTTGTTGACAAAGCAGAGGAAGGTTGGCGGCCTTACCCTCGATTGCGTTGCATAGTAGCATTTTACGGGCCGGTGTTTATACGCCGGAGGCGGATGCGATGTGAACGCCTCATGGAACATCTTGTTTACCTGGGAGGTCGAAATATGAGTATTATACTCATTGTATACTTGGTTTGCCAAATTAAATATCTTTAAGACATTCTGTCCGGTAAGGGCAGACACATTGACAATTGGCGCAAACGATAAAAATTTCATCCGATCTCTCGTTGCGTGTGTATATTCAGTTAAAGCGTTTTTACCCTTAGTAGCTATGTCCCATTTGTTGAGCACTATAATCGTTCCTCTTTGTTGTTCTGCGATATAGCTTCCAACCGCTATGTCTTGTCCGGTAACGCCTTCCGAGGCGTCTATCACCATTAGAGCTATATGGCATTGCTCAATGGCTTTTAGCGACTTGATGACCGATAGTTTTTCCAGTTTTTCGTAAACTGAGGTTTTTTTGCGTATGCCTGCTGTGTCAATAAGCCGGTATGCCTTATTCTGAAAAGTGAAGTCTATATCCACCGCATCTCTCGTGGTGCCTGGCATTTCGCTTACAAGCACCCTGTCAGTCGCAAGCAGCCGGTTTATAAGCGATGATTTTCCGACGTTAGGGCGGCCCATTACCGAGATTCGGATCATATTATTATTTTCATCGGCGGGATTTTCTGTATCTAAAGGAATAAGTTCGCTCAGCGCGTCCATCACATCATCTATGCCAGACCTGTGCGCAGCCGAGATAGGATAAAGCGTGCCTTGTCCGAGCGAATAAAAATCCGGCAATAACGATTCATGCTTGGGCGTGTCCACTTTGTTTACTATGTAGAGGGTCGGTTTTTGGATGCGTCTCAAATAATCAACAATCGCAATATCTCCAGGGGTAAGCCCATCCTTTGCGTTGAATACGCACATTAGTATGTCAGCTTCCTGAACTCCAAGATCCAGATTTTCTCTGATGTCTTTTGTCAGAGGGTCATTTTGGTCATCTGAAAATCCTGCTGTATCTATTATTACAAACTTTTTTTCGTTCCACTCTACATCGGCATAGAGCCTGTCGCGTGTTACCCCGGGCAGATTGTCCACCAGCGCTTTTGTAGAGTGTGTAATCTGGTTAAAAAGGGTGGATTTTCCGACATTGGGACGGCCTACGATTGCAATGTATGAACGCATAAAGTTATTCCTCTTCTTGACCATGCAAGATCAATTCGTTATAGTAACTATTCAGGTGGATAGACTGAAGGCTATGAAATATCTCGCAAAGCACGAATCAAGTCATTTAAGACCTTCCCTGTTGCTATGACCTTTGGTGAAATCAGAGATAAATTTTTCTTAAAAACCTTCAGTCTTCAGTCTATCCACCTGAATAGTTACTCGTTATATAACATAAGAAACGTCTATATAAAACCAGATAAGGAGCTGTTTATGAAAACGTTTGATGTAAAGAGTTTTTGTGAGAGGCCAGAGGTAAGACAATTGTTTAATAACGATGGGATTATCCCGGAGAAACGTCGTTTGTACTCACCCCAGATATCTCCAGCGCTTCGTAGCGCGGCAGCAGTGGAAGAGATAAAAGATACGGGTCTCCGGTTGCATCCCGAAGCGGCGCGTAACTTGCCTAAAATAAGCAAAAATACGCCTTTAAGATTAAAAGCGGCTGACGCTGCTACGCAGGCCTTTAAAAAGGCGCGTAAAATAGGCGTGGTTTTTTCAGGAGGCCCTGCGCCTGGCGGGCACAACGTTATTGCCGGATTGTATGACGCGGCCAAGAAGGCGAATCCAGACAGTAAAATTTTTGGCTTTTTGGCAGGCCCCGGCGGCGTTATGAAAGGAAAGTACCTTGAACTTACCAGCCAGATTGTTCATCAATATCGGAACATGGGCGGATTTACCATGATCAAGACCGGACGCGATAAGATTGATACTCCGGACAAAATGGAACAGTGCAAAAAAACCTGTGCCAGCCTTGGGCTGGATGCGCTGGTCGTTGTTGGAGGAGACGACTCAAACACCAACGCTGCTTTTATAGCTGAGGCGGCCCATGATAAGGGCGTCCAGGTGATAGGGGTTCCCAAGACCATTGACGGTGATATGCAGGTGCCTGGCTACTGTCAGATATCCTTTGGGTTTCATTCCGCAGCCAGGGCTTATGCAAATGTGATTGGAAATCTCTGCACAGACTCATCCTCTGATGTTAAATACTGGCATTTTGTGAAGATCATGGGAAGAAGCGCGAGCCATCTTGCAATGGAGGCTGCGTTTCTTGCTCATCCGAATATCGTGCTTATTGGTGAGGAAATCGCTGATAAGGGGATGACTATTCATGATATAGTAAAGTCTATCTGCGACATTATTGTAAAACGATCTGAGCAGGGCAAGAACTACGGGGTTGTGGTAATGCCTGAAGGGTTGCTTGAATGTATCGACGATATCAATGTTATTATAATTAAGCTTAACAAGATCATCGCGGACTACAATGAAGGCGCGGCCAAGGAAGGGGGAAGTTTTTACAAGGACTTTGCAGACATGCCTGACAAAATGCGATATGTGAACACTCAGTCTATTTGGAGAGATCACGACAGTAGGGTGCTTTTGGATCTCCCTGAGGAGCTTCAGGAAGGGCTGTTTCAGCCAAGGGATTCGCACGGCAATTTTCCGTTCTCGCAAGTTCAGACCGATGAGATTATACTTGATATGGTCAAGACATATCTTGTCCGGCTCAAGAACGATGGTGTGTACAAAGGCAAGTTCAGCGCTCAACCCCTATTCGCCGGCTATTTCGGACGAGGCACGCTTCCGACAAAGTTTGACTGCGACTACGGATATAACCTTGGCAGCACTGCTTTTGCCCTTATTGCCAGCGGAGTCACAGGTTATATGGCAGCGGTTCAGGATCTTCACCTCCCTGTGTCCGAGTGGAAGCCGGTAGGCGTTCCTATCGCCTCTTTGCTACATCTTGAAGAACGAAAGGGTAAACTTCAACTTGTAATAGAAAAGGCGTTGGTTGATCTTGAGGCTCCTGCGTTCAAGATATTGATGGAGGAACGGGCAAAATGGACTCTGGAGGATAACTATCGTGTTCCAGGGCCTATTCAGTTTGAAGGGGATAACATGGCCGTAGACTCAAAACCTATGATTATGCTGCTCAATGAGATGGGCAGACAGTTTTGATATTGACAGCAAAGCGCGTTAGATTTTTTTGTAAAAAATGAACATAGTGGTAAACACTGCCCAGTAGTTCCTACTGGGCAGTGTTTTGTTTGGCGTCTTTGGAATCAGGAGAGGGCAAATAATTCCCGTAATGCTTCTGTCCACACTCCTCGCAGAAGGCGTGACTGAACCGTGTATCTGAGTGGTTGCTGATGTATGTCTCGATCTGCTCCCACTTTCCGTCCGGCCTACGAATTTTCTTGCAGAACATGCAAATCGATAAAAGGCCCTCGATGGTTTTCAATTGTTTCGCTAGTATTTGTTTCTCATGCGCTATACGTAGCAGGGGACGGGTATTGATTTATTGACATAAATTATCCCATCACCTTGAGTTGCTTTTTCTTCACGATTGTTTCGCCCCGTTTTGCCGATTGGCTAGCCGTGGGTTGTGAAATGCCAAGCCGTTTGGAAAGCTCCAGGGTGGCGATGCCAAGTTCCCGTGTTGCCCAGTAACATAGCACGCTACGA
>JAZDIE010000125.1:0-4015 GCA_043805295.1 Pseudomonadota bacterium | reverse complement strand
ATTTTTCAACGATTACAGGATGAACGCCTTTTTATGCAGGCATATGTTGCTCTTGATACGGTCTGCTGGCCTGGTGATCTAGATATCGCTCCTGAAACACTCTACGATCGCTCTGTTCCTCTCAAGCAGGTATGTTAAGGAAACATGGGGACGTCCATAAAATTATAAGTTAACTCTTGCACGGAAACGATATGCCTTCTTTTTCTGCTATCTGCTCCCCTCTTTTTACTGAAATACTTATGGATGGCTGTGACACGCCCAGCATCATGGCTATATCCGTGGCGGTTAATCCCTCTCATCGTCCTTTAATTTCTCACCACCCCTGTAAAAACCCTTTGCCGCTTTCTAAGCCGCCTACGCTTCTGATTATCCCGCCGCCAACTAGCTAATGCCTACGACCTTGTGATATTCCCTTGGCTACATAATCATTATAGCGTCTGACGGCAACGCCTCTCTCGTCGCTAAAATATCCAAGCACATAATCAACATTCCGCCAATCCAACTCTTGTTTTCCAAGGATTGAAGCCTCCCCGGGGCAAGCTTCAATCCTTTACGCCGTTCTATTCCCCTGATAATAATATGATGAAGTGCATGAGGAGCGTCAATGCGAGATCGTCGGGGCATGCAAAATAGATATCATGCTAAATTATAATTTTATGGGCGTCCCCATTTGTTTCCCGGAGAAGGGTTGCTGTTGTCAATCGGAGCAAGAAGGAATACGTCATTTTCCTGCTGTACATGCAGGCCAAACGTCTCGATAGTTTTTATCATTGGTCTTCCAAAAAAGAGAGCCAATTCGTCGGACTTGATTTTAAATTTATCCGATACAAACTCCCGCAGGTAGTAGTCAAATCTGATCTGATCTATGACCTTTTCCGTAACCTTGCTTGCATCATCCGCCGCCTTTATTCTATGAAGCAGTTCATTCAAAAGAATATACGAGCACCTTTCCTCATGGGCTGCCATCAATTCCGTCAATGGCGTATCATCTGGAAGCAGATCTTTCCGGCAGAGCCTGTCTGTACTGCATATACTTTCCATGTCTGACGTGTCCCAGCACTTTAGCGCCTTGCATTCATACGGTCTGTCCGGATATATAGAACACTCCTTTTTAGTAGAATTATAAAAAATGCATGCCGTGTTTTGCCCATCAATCCCCTTTATCTTTATAATCTCTTCAGTAAGCGTCATGAGCTTTTGTTCAAAGTTGTTATATACAGTCTCTCCTTTGCGGATAGTATAAACATCAGATCTCTTAACGATCCCCTTTGCGAGAACAGGGACATCGGCCTTGTGGAGCGCAGGGCCTCCTTGCTCACAACAAGCGCCACAGCGCGTACATTCATTTTGCTTTAGCATATTCGTCATACTGGAACTCTTTACAAATCCATCAAGCAAATAAAGCGCCTTCCTATCACAAACCCCGCTTGATTCATAGGAAAACCGCACACACGAGAGAAGGGATGCGACCATATGGCAGGACAATGTGAGGCACATCTTGGCTTGACACGCCGCCGGCATTTCGCGCATACTATTTTGTACAAAAGTAGGCGCTTTGCCACTTTTTACAAAACCATCAACTATAATAAGGAGGAGTAACATAATGAATCCGAAAGAGTGCATTCTGTTCAGCGGTGGAGCCCAAGGGGCAGAAGCAGAGTTTGGGGGTAATGCCGAAAAACTTGGAATCGAAGAGGTTAATTTTACCTTCGCGGAACACCAAATAGTAAGGCAAAAGGGCGTAAGGGTATTGAATCACGAGGAATTAAAAAAGGGGGATGTCAGCTTAAGTTATGTCTCCAGTCTCATGCATCGCTTGTATCCCAATACCCCTCTTTTTAGAAAAGTTTTGCAGAGTATCTGGTATCAGGTGAATAACGGTCAGGAAATATTCGTGGTCGGAAGGATAATGGATGATAATACTGTTAAAGGAGGAACCGGCTGGGGGGCTGAATTTGCAAAGCTTTGCAATAAAGACCTCTTTGTATTTGACCAAGAAAAAAATGTCTGGTTGTCTTGGAAAAAAGACCATTGGGACGAGATAAAAGCGCCTCTGATCAGGCACACGCATTTTACAGGGACCGGCACCAGATTTATCGAGGATAATGGGCGAAAGGCCATAACAGACCTATTCCAACGATCTTTTGGATCCTTTTAAGTAAGAAAAGGCGTCTTGTAACTATTCAGGTATATAGACTGAAGGTTTTTAGGAATAATTAGCGCCTGAACTGAGGGGTTTTCGTTCAGGCGCTAGGTAAGTTCAACTTAACAGCGCAACACCTGATACTGCCAATCAATAAAATGCAACGGATCGAGCAATTTTATTGCATTCCCTTCGGCTATAGCCTGCCAGGCGAGAACGTCATACGAAGAACCGATTGTCCATGTTTTTTCTACCCCTTGCCTCACTGCCTTTTGCCCGCACTTTAAATTGCGAAATTTTTTCTTAATAAAATTGTATACACTACCGATAACATAAACAAGCTTGACGAATTTGCGACACTGTTGGTTTTATCTATATCAAAACAGGAAGGTCTGATGTTAAAATGCAATGGTACTATGCAAAAGATAATAAGCCAATAGGACCGCTGAGTGAATCAGAGATCAAGCCTCTTATTAAAACCGGCGAACTCTCTTCAAATACGCTCGTGTGGCATAGAGGTATGACTGACTGGCAACGTCTGGGAGAAGCCTTGCCAAATGCCGGCATAGAAACAAATATTGTTCAGCCATTGGCACAGCAGCACGAAGAAGGACTCTTACAGAGAGATGAAGGTGAAACATTAGCTCAAACAGAGGAACAACAAAAATATGTGCCGGAGTTTACAGGGTTTGTAGGAGAATATTTTAGAATATGGGTCGTGAATGTCTTTCTTACTGTTGTTACTTTAGGAATCTATGCTGCTTGGGCAAAGGTAAGAACACGTCAATATTTATACGCAAATACAAGGCTGGCAGGGCATGCCTTTCAATACCTGGCCAATCCTCGTGCAATCCTTAAAGGAAATCTTATTATCGGAGGAGTAGCCCTATTGTATGGTATTTCAGGTCACTACTCAAAAGAATTAGCCACAGCCTTCATGGTTCTATTCTATCTTATATTTCCGTTCCTTCTTTACAAGTCGCTTAAATTCTTTGCGCATAACTCGGCCTATCGGAATGTGCGCTTTGATTTTTCCGGAACGCTTAAGGAAAGCTATAAGACATACCTATTGATCCCATTGCTGATACCTTTTACTCTTGGATTCATACTCCCATACTGGACATACCGCCGGAAAAAATACTTTTTTAAGCATTTCTGCTTTGGCTCAAACCTTAACGAATTCTACGCAAAACGCAAGATATTTTATAAGTACTATGGGCGGGCACTGCTTATTTGGTTGGGGTTGGTGGCGTCCATTTCTGTGACTGCATTGGTTGGAGCAGGTAATAGGCTTGGTATATTTTGCATGCCAAAAACGAGCAAAGCAGTTTTTGTTTGCTGTATAATCTTACTATATGTTGGGTCAATTCTTATATGGGCGTTTATGCAACAATACTTGTATGCATCGGTAAACAACTACTCGTGGTCAAGCACAATAGGCAACAACTTGAGCTTTAAGTCTAGCTTGAACCCATGGAAGTTTGCATGGATACAAACAAGTAATATTATTGCGATCATCTTTTCGATTGGGTTGTTAGTGCCCTGGGCTAAAATCAGACGCACCAGATATATACTCGCCAACCTGACTGTTATTACGAAAGGCGACCTGGATGGTTTTATGGCATCCGCTCAATCAGAGGAAAACGCCTTAGGGGATGTGGCAACCGACTTTTTCGATATGGAAATTGGTTTGTGATTGAGTTCAAGGCCATATTTTTTGATGGAAAGACCTCTAAGACCCCCCCTGTCACGGTAAGTTTTTACGGCGCTGTTCTGAAGGTTTGCAACGAACAAAGACAAATCATAATTGAATCAGCCCCCTTTGATTATAGTATACCCCCCCCCCTTGTGAAATACCCCGCGAATGATCAG
>JAZDIE010000124.1:0-6174 GCA_043805295.1 Pseudomonadota bacterium | reverse complement strand
GAGAAACGATATACGATTGCGGCTGCAAAACTTCTTTGAAGAAAACGACAAAGCGGCTGCATTATCTTTTTTCAATGACCTACAAACCCTGTTCAGTCAGCAGTTTCAGCCAGCATTGGATATGATCTCCCCGCTTGATTTACATGATCGCATTAAGCAGGCTTCATGGTTCTTGGCCGGTTTTGTTGTGCTGTGTGACTGGATCGGCTCGAATGTTGAATGGTTTCGATTTAAAGAGCCGCCTATTCCTCTTGATGAATACTGGGAAAAGTATGCCCTTCCTCAAGCTGAAGCGGCTGTTCGCAAGGCCGGTGTTGGTCACGTTTGGCAAGTGAATGAAGGAATCTCCTTCAATGGGGTTTTTACTGCAATTAATACTCCGACACCACTACAGCGCTTTGTTGCTGAATGCCCGGTCACGAACTCGCCCCAGCTATTCATCCTTGAGGATATTACCGGCTCCGGCAAAACCGAAGCAGCACTTTACCTTTCACGCCGTCTCATGGCTCAGGGTGCTGGTAGCGGTATCTTTATCGCCTTACCGACTATGGCAACATCTAATGCAATGTTTGATCGTCTGGTAGAGACACCTTCTTCAACTGAAATTCCGGTTTATCAGCGGCTTTTCGATGCAAACGCAGAGCCGTCTATCGTTCTTGCTCACAGCGCCCGACATCTTTCAAAGGCGTTTATGAACTCAATAACTAAGTCTTCTCAAGACCAAGTCGAATATGAGGAAGAGGAAGAAACGGCCACGGCTCAATGCGTAGCATGGTTGGCGGACAATCGCAAGAAAGCACTACTTGCTGATGTTGGGGTTGGAACGCTCGATCAAGCTCTGTTGGCGATTCTCCCGTCGCGTTTCCAATCATTACGCTTATTTGGTCTCGCCGGACATATCCTTATTATTGATGAGGTGCATGCTTACGACCCATACATGAATAAGCTTTTGCAGAATCTGCTAACCTTTCACTCGGCTTTAGGCGGAAGTGCGATACTTCTTTCTGCAACCCTTCCGCAACATACACGGCAGGCAATGCTCGACAGTTTTGCAAAGGGGCTTCAGATTGATTCTCCGCAGGCTACCAATAAAGACATCTATCCCCTTGCCACACAGATGAGCCGGTCATCTTTTAACGAAGAACCTATTGAGGCTGCCCATCTGCGGAAAACATCCGTAGTCGTCAACATTGAACCGGACGCTCATGAAGTCGAACGTCTGATTGTTGAGGCTTCGCAAAACGGGAAATGTGTGTGCTGGATACGAAATACTGTTTATGACGCGCTTGCAGCTTACCAGACTTTAAGAACTGCTTTGCCTGCTGACAGCTTGATACTTTTTCATGCCCGTTTTGCTATGGGTGACCGGCTGGCTGTTGAAAAAATAGTCACCGATACCTTTGGTAAAAAGAGCGGAGAATCCGAGCGAAAAGGCAAGGTTCTTATTGCCACTCAGGTAGTGGAGCAGTCCCTTGATCTGGACTTTGATCTGCTTGTATCCGATCTGGCCCCTATGGACTTGTTAATCCAAAGAGCCGGTCGGCTTCACCGCCATGTACGAGATGAACGAGGCGACCCTTTACCTGCCGATTCAGGACCGGACCAGCGTGAAGCAGCTTGCTTTGTTATTCATTCCCCTGAGCCACAGGGACAAGCTGAAGGGGACTGGTACAAAAAAGCATTTCCTAAAGCAGCATATGTTTATCCAAGTCACGGTTGTCTATGGTTGACCGCACATCTACTGGCTGCAAAAGGAGCGTTGAAAATGCCCGAGGATGCTCGTGAACTTATCGAGGCTGCCTTTGATGAAAAAGCTGATAATTTAATTCCGCCGCTATTGCGCCAGCGCGATCTTGATGCGGCTGGGAAATGGCAGGCTGACAAATCACTGGCCCATATCAATATGCTGAAGCTTGAAGAGGGGTATGCAGCAACCCCAAATCAATGGCTTGAAGATATGCGTACTCCGACACGGTTAGGCGAAATGGAAACCGCTGTGCGTCTTGCTTGTTGGGATGGGACAAAACTAACTCCGTGGTATCAGAAAGGTGATTTTCCGTGGGATATGAGTCAGGTAACTATTCGGAGTAATTCGGTATTTGCAGAAACAGAGTTCAGAGAACCTGCGTTGAAAGAGGCGGTTGAGAAACTCAAATTGACATTGCCGGATAAAGGCAAATGGAGCGTGCTAGTACCAATGACAAAATATGACAATGAGACCTGGCGGGGCGAAGCACTGGGCAAAAAAGGTGAAACGGTTATTGTGACATATTGTCGAACGAGCGGTGTGACTGTGACAAGCAAGGAGGCCGACGAAAATGAAATTCAATTTGATTGATGAGAAGTGGGTTCCGGTAAAGCGAAAGGACGGAACACCGGACAGGATTAGACCGTGGGAGGTAACAGACGACTTTGAGAAAAATCCGGTTGTTGCCCTTGATGCGCCGCGCCCTGACTTCAACGGTGCGTTGATACAGTTTCTGATCGGACTTGTACAGACAACCTTTGCTCCAGCTAATAAAATTGAGTGGAAACAAAAGTTGAAAATGCCGCCGACACCCGATCAACTGAAAATGGCGTTTATGACTGTTCACACTGCTTTTGAACTTGGCGGTGATGGGCCGAAGTTTATGCAGGACTTTGACAAGCTTGATACTAAAGCAGGCACGATTGACGGACTGCTCATAGATACGCCTGGAGAAAAAACGTGTGAAGATAATACCGATCACTTTATTAAGCGTAATGCTGTACATGCTTTGTGTCCATCTTGTTGTGCTACGGCTATATTTACGATGCAAACAAACTCTCCAGCTGGAGGGAGCGGATATAGAACCTCTCTCCGTGGTGGTGGCCCCTTAACGACGATTGTTATAGGTGATAAGGATTTTGATATGCTGTGGCATACAATCTGGTTAAATGTGCTTGAAGCGAAGACTTTCTTGAGCATGTGCAATTCTGCGCAAAATTCAGATTCAAATAAGTTCCCCTGGTTATCAGTCACTAAAACCCAAATCACAGAACAAGATATTCACCCCGCGCAATATTTTTGGGCTATGCCACGCCGTATTAATTTAGATACTGATGCTCCTGCCTCTGGAAACTGTGACATCTGCTCACAGCATAGTGATAATCTAATTGTTTCGTATAAAGAAGTCAATAAAGGTACGGAATATAAAGCTCCGATGAAGCATCCTTTGTCTGCATTCGATACAAGGATTAAGAAAAATCAAAAAACACAGAAAGAGGAGGCACGAAACAAAGCTTTGCTGACGCAACCGGGTGGAGTGGGCTACAGGCACTGGCTTGGCCTGGTTCTGGAAAATAAGAAAGTAAAAAAAGAGGGTGATAAAGAAATTCAAATGGGCGGCATAGAACCTGCCAGAGTTGTACACGAATATATCAATGAGCGTCAAATGGGTGGCTGGCAGTTACGGCTATGGGCATTTGGTTACGATATGGACAACATGAAAGCACGTTGCTGGTATGAATCAAGGATACCGTTAATCGCTGTTGAATCATCAATAAAGGGAGCGTTTGAAGACAGTATTGCAGATATGATCAAAGCATCATCTGGAATCGTCGGCAATCTGAGGAGTGCTGTCAAGGCGGCATGGTTCAAACGACCTGGTGATATAAAGGGAAATATGTCTTTTGTAGATTCAACTTTTTGGCAAAAGACTGAGTCGGTTTTCTACGAGACGTTGAATCGAATAATAACAGCACTTGTATCTGGTGGTGACAGCATTTCAGCTCGTAACGTGTGGCATAAGACTTTATGTGATGAGGCGTTGCGGATATTCGACATGATTGCCTGGAACGGGCCTGTCGAAGACGTTGACCCAAAACGCGTTGTGACAGCGCGCAAGAGCATGGAATCATACAATAACGGCAAAAAAATAAAGGAACTGTTAGGTTTGCCGGTAACAAAAAAGACGACTGCCAAAAGGAAAAAGAAGGTGACGCCCTAATGGGCTCATTTTGTGGACTGCAAAGGAGGAACTATGAGTGAAAAGTACTTGAATTTCAAGAAGAATTCACCGGAAGTGCAGGTTTTGATTAAGTGGTGGGAGGGGCTTGAAAAAGAACGTGGTGAAAGGGCTGCTTTGCGACGATGCAGAACCCTTGCCGAAGTCGTTTTTTTACCGGCCTATCATCTTTTGCGGAGGAGTCTGTTGAATATCGGCAGGTTTGACGATGATCGCTTATCACTCGTGGTCGGTCTATCTGCACGTGTAAAGGCAAATATAGATGGGGTCGGTATTGCTGAACAGATGGCGACCGGAAAGGCGGTAGCCTCAAAGGATGCTAAAGCTAAGGTGAGCGGATTGCGCTTCAGACGACTGCTTAAGGTGAAAGATCGGGAAGAACTCTTCAGTGCAATGACACGCGTTATTGCTCTTCTCGGTGGCACGTTAGACCTTCAAAGTCTGGCGCGAAGCGTATATCTTTGGAATGACAGATATGTTGACATCCGTAAGGAATGGGCGTTTGAATACTACTCAAAGGCGCCTAACGAAAAATAAAGAAGCATTCGTTAAACACAGACAGTCATATTTAAAAAGGAGAACAAAACTATGAGCATATTTATTCAACTGCATTTGCTGACAGCTTATCCTCCCTCTAACCTCAATCGTGATGATCTTGGTCGTCCAAAGACCGCCGTGATGGGCGGCAAAACCCGCCTGCGGGTATCGTCTCAGAGCCTGAAACGTGCGTGGAGGACTTCTGAACTCTTTGAGAAATCATTAGATGGACATATCGGAACGCGCACAAGAAGACTCGGCAAGGAGATAATTATTTCTGAATTGCCCAAAGAAAATCCTGTGAGTGAGGTCTGGGCTAATGACATTCTTGCCGTATATGGTGAACCAGACGACGAGCCAGGGATGCTCAAACAACTTGTGTTTGTGTCACCTGCGGAAGAAATGGTTTTGAAGGATTTTCTGAAAGAAGTGAAAGCTGTTTTATCTGACAAAACAGCTGGTGGGGAAGCAGTTCAGGAGATACTATCCCTTCAGGCCAAAAGAAATGAAAAAACCAAGCCAGAGGACAAAAAGAAGATAACCAATCAGATTGTCGGCAAATTAAGGGGGTTGCTCCTTATAGCCAAAATCACGTCAGCTTTTGACATTGCAATGTTCGGGAGAATGCTGGCAAGTTCGCCTGTACATAACATCGAAGCCGCAGTGCAGGTTTCCCATGCTATCACCGTTCACGAGGTGGCTGTTGAAGACGACTATTTCACTGCTGTAGATGACCTTAATCTTGGCAAAGAGGACATGGGGGCAGGACATATCGGTGAAACCGAGTTTGCTGCCGGCGTCTTTTATCTGTATGCCTGCATTAACCGTGATCTGTTGGTGGAGAATCTGGGCGGTGACAAGGCTCTTGCCGACAAAGCATTAGTGACTCTGGTTGAAGCAGCGGCCAAAATTGCGCCGAGTGGTAAACAGAATAGCTTCGCCTCACGCGCTCGCACCTCATACATGCTGGCAGAAAAAGGAAGCGATCAACCGCGCTCGCTTTCTGTGGCATTTCTAAAACCGGTGAAAGGAGAAGATATTCTCAGCTCGGCTATAATTGAACTGGAAAAGCGTCGTGACAATTTCGACAAAGTCTACGGCCCCTGTTACGATGCTTTTAAAACAATGAATGCCGAAACCGGCGTTGGAAGCCTCACCGACATCATGTCCTTTGTGAAGGAGTAACATATGGCAGACTTTCTTGTATTTCAACTCTATGGCCCATTGGCGGCCTGGGGCGATATTGCTGTTGGAGAATACCGCCCCAGCTTCGCCCATCCATCAAAGTCGGCAATCATCGGCTTCTTGGCTGCGGCACTCGGCATTCGGCGGGATGAGGATGAGCGTCAAAAGGCACTTGCTGATGCTTGTTCCTTTGCCGTCCGTGTTGATGCGATGGGAACGTTACTGCGGGATTATCACACTGCACAGGTTCCATCGGAAAAGAAGGGTGTAACACGGTACACGCGCTACTCAGAACTTGCGGTTGAAGAGCTTAATACAATACTTTCCAGCAGGGATTATCGCTGCGATGCTGCTTATACAGTAGCAATATCTTTCCGAGATGGTTCGGCGTATTCAGCGCAGATGCTTGCTGACGCTCTGTGTAAACCGGTGTTTGTGCTCTATCTCGGACGCAAGTCCTGTCCGT
>JAZDIE010000123.1:0-13881 GCA_043805295.1 Pseudomonadota bacterium | reverse complement strand
GAGGAGTCGTATAAGAATTTTTATCCACTTGCACGGAAAGAAGGATTGCCCGTTTCGGAAGCTAACTTCGAGGAAATGAAATCCAAAGGCTTTTGTTTTTTTACAGTTCAATTGAAAGGCTTATAACAAGCGCTTGCACATTCGACCGGGCTACATCGGCGCTTTTTGCAAGGGTGATGCAGATCAAAGTTTATCTCTTTTTACAAAGGTTTCTGCGATGCCCGCCCGGCGGGTGAAGCGCGGCGTTGCGCCTCACGCATTTCATTATACAATACTCATTGACATTATGTAGTCGGTTGGCTACACTGGGTTTATGATTGAAACTCGCAAAACTGAAGTTTTCGCTAAATGGCTTGATGGGTTGCATGACATCCGTGCACGTGCTCGTATCCTTGTTAGGTAGGATGGAGAGGTTGGCGGCTGGGAATCCTGGAGATGTTAAGGCAGTAGGCGAAGGTGTTTCAGAGTTGCGAATTGATTATGGTCCCGGTTATCGGGTGTATTATAAAAAGCACGAACGTAAGTTGGTAGTTTTATTAGCTGGTGGCGACAAGAGTACCCAGTCAAAGGATATCAAAACCGCTTTGCGTTTAGCACAGAATTTATAGGAGCAAGTGTATTATGCCCAAAACTATTACTAGCAGATACGATGTCGCTGAACATCTTCGCACTCCAGAGGAAATGGCTGCCTATTTCGAAGCATGCCTTGAGGAAGCAAATGGTGATGCTGCTCTTATTGCGAAGTCCCTGGGCGATATCGCTCGAGCTAAAGGCATGTCACAAGTGGCGCGCGATGCTGGCCTGTCCCGTGAAAGCCTCTACAAAGCACTTTCAGGGGAACGGAGTCCAGGTTTCGACACAATCCTTAAAGTAGTAGCCGCACTTGGTTTGAAACTGCATGCAGAAGCAGTTCAAGTTAATAGCTGAATGGCCCAACCACAGGTTGAACCAGACCGCGAGAAGCGGGGCGATTTTTTGCAAGCACCTCAGCGCGGCGGCTTATGCCAAACGTTATAAAAGTCAAAATACTATCGGCTAAAGCCGATAGTATTTTGACTTTGGAGGGAAAAAATGGCAACAAATTTTGACTAGATCTACGAGGAAGCGCTGAGGCTTCCAGATGAGTCCAAAGCCATGTTGGCAGAGCGTATTGTTGAATACCTTGTAACTCATGTAAGCCCTGATTTAGAACTCCTTCAACTTGATATTGTGAAAAGGCGTAGGGATGAAGTGAGGGAAAAGAAAGTGGCGCCTGTCGATGGCCCAGGTGCATTAGCTATGGCGCGTAGGATCATCAGTAAATGAAATATTCTTTTCATCCCGAGGCGCTTTAAAAATTCCTGAACGCTACCTCCCCTGAAGCCTGGCAGATTATTGAGGAAGATGTGCGTCGTCATCTCATCCATCGGTTCCCATTCGGCATATACTATTGTATTGAAGATAATCGAGTACTTATCTACGCCGCTATGCACTTGAGTCGTCATCCGGATTATTGGAAGAGCCGTCTTTGATCTGCTTAACATTCAAAGGTCGTATTTTCATGGTAATAAATAAAGATATATCGATTATGCTTGAGGAAGGCTTACAAAAGCATTTTGGATTCAGTTCGTTTAGAAAAGGACAAAGAGAGGTTATCTCTAAGATTGTAGCGCACCAATCTGCCGCAGCTATTTTTCCAACCGGATCCGGCAAGTCGCTCTGCTATCAGCTTCCTGCAATGTTATTACCTCACCTAACCCTTGTAGTTTCTCCATTGCTTGCTCTTATGAAAGATCAAATTGACTTTCTGGTGAAGCTAAATATTCCTGCCGCCCGACTTGATTCTACCTTGAGCAAAGATGATTATGATCACATTCTTGGGAGAGCAAAGAACGGGGAGTTGAAAATATTAATGATTTCAGTGGAACGCTTCAGAAATGAACGCTTTCGCGCCCAGCTTCAGAGGATGAAGATGTCTTTGCTTGTTGTTGATGAGGCGCATTGTATCTCAGAATGGGGGCACAATTTTCGTCCTGAATATATGAAACTCCCTGTTTACCAAAAAGAATTTGGTATCCAGCAAGTACTATTGCTGACTGCTACTGCAACAGAGCAGGTCATAGAAGATGTGTGTGTTAAATTCAATGTGCTGAAAGAAAATGTTACGGTCACTGGTTTTTATCGCAGCAATCTTTTTTTGCAAGTTACACCTACTCCAGAATCTCAAAAACAGGCGCGACTCCTTTCGCGAATCTGTGAATCCCCAAAAGCCGCGACCATAGTCTATGTCTCTCTACAAAAAACTGCCGAACATATATCGGAATTCCTTCATAATAATAGCATTAATTCTTTTCCGTATCATGCGGGAATGGATACTGCAGAGCGGGAACGGGTTCAGAATGAATTCCTTGCAGGGGGAATAGATTGTGTTGTGGCAACCATTGCTTTTGGAATGGGGATAGATAAAAGCGACATTCGGCGGGTGATTCATTATGATTTGCCAAAGTCTATTGAGAACTACAGTCAGGAAATTGGACGATCTGGCAGGGATGGCAAGCCTTCGTTTTGTGAGGTATTGGCTAACAGAGACAACATCAGTGTGTTGGAAAATTTTATCTATGGCGATACTCCGGGAAAAGAAGCTATTCGCAAGTTGTTACAGAAGATACAGAATCATCAAGATACTGTCTGGGAAATCAAGTTGAATGCGCTAACCTATGAGCTGAACATTAGAATGCTCCCCTTGAAAACCCTGCTTGTTTACCTGGACATGGAAGGTATTGTCCGCCCCAGATATACTTATTTTGAAGAATATGTATTTAAGTATCAGATTGAGCAATCAGAGATTATAGATAAATTTGAGGGGGAAAGGAAATACTTTGTTCAGAAGATTTTCAATAATTGCCGTACCAAGAAAATCTGGACATATGTTGATATGCAAGGGATAGTTGAGAGCTATGATAGAGCAGATAGGCAGAGGGTCATTACTGCTCTGGAATATTTTTCAGAAAAAGGATGGATAGAACTGCAATCTAAGCAAGCAATAGAAGCTTACGAAATTATGAATCGTAGTTTTGATATAGATGTAATGAGCAGGAAGATATATAGGCTTTTTGAGGCAAAAGAGAACCATGAAATACAAAGAATACACAACATGGTTGATTTTTTTGAGAGCGCCTATTGTATAAGCAAAAGACTTGCAGGTTACTTTGGAGAAGATATTAAAAAGAACCATTGTGGATATTGCTCATTCTGTAAAGCCGGGCAAGCTGTTATAGAGCATACAATTAAATTACAGCCTCTCAATACCTTTAGTTTTAACGAACTGACGGATGAATTTATTGCAGTCGCGGGGGATCATTACTCGGCGCTAAATGTCACCAAGTTCCTGTGTGGAATTTCATCGCCTTTTTTTATAAAACTAAACATCAAGAAACTTGTTCACTTTGGTATTTTTGAAAGGTATCCGTTTTTAGAAGTAAAGACTTGGGCTGATGACTGCGGACATGAGAATGAAAATCATGACAAACGCTCATGAACAAGTTGTTCACCCCCAATGATGAAAACCTGGCAAAAAATAAAATATAAAAAATGTCTCTCACAGAGACACAAAGCAAAAATCAAATAAAATCTTAGTGATCTCTGTGCCTTTGTGAGAGTAAATGGTGTTTTCATGACAATACATAATACTATATTCGATCACTTGTCAGACAGGTTCTCTGATTTTCTTGTAGTTGAAAAGGGTGTCTCTGTAAATACCATTGAGGCATATATGAGCGATTTGAACCGATACCTTGTTTTTCTTTGCGAAAAAGGGGTTGCGGATATCGCGGATGTGGATGTTACAAATATTTTGAGATATGTTATTTTGCTACAGCAAGACGGACTTTCGCCCCGAAGTCGCGCCAGACACATGGTCACGATCAGGTCATTTTATCAGTTTTTAGCAAACGAAGGAATACTCAAGAATAATCCAGCCCAATTAGTAGATATCCCCAAATGGCTCAAGAAGCTCCCTGATTATCTTCGGGTGGAAGAGGTGGATCAGCTTTTGGCTGCCCCTGACCAAGGGATGCCGCTTGGATTGCGGGATGCCGCTATGCTCGAACTGCTCTATGCCGCAGGGTTAAGGGTATCGGAATTGATAAGGCTTCAGTTGCAGGAGGTTAATCTTGAGGCTGGATTTGTTCGCGTATTTGGCAAGGGTTCAAAGGAACGGATTGTTCCGATCGGCGCGACTGCAATATATAGAATACAAGAGTACATAAAAACCGCTCGAGGCTTAATATTAAAAGGTCGCCATACCCCTTATTTATTCATTAACAGATCAGGAGGGAGCCTGACCCGGCAGGGATTTTGGAAACTCTTGAAGCGATATGCCAAACAAGCCGGAATATTTAAGACTGTTTATCCTCACACACTGAGGCATTCTTTCGCTACTCATTTATTGGAGGGAGGCGCGGATCTCAGGGCAGTGCAAATCATGTTAGGCCATGTTGATATTGCCACTACTCAAATATATACTCATGTCACACGTGATAATCTCAAGAAATTACATCGCGCATGCCACCCAAGGGGATAGTAGTGTGGTTTGACCAAGTGTATTTTTTTGTTGTCATTTTGGGTTTCAACTGATAAATAAGTAAAAACTATAATGTATCTATGGTTTTAATTGTTTGAAATAATTATTAAAAATCTATCCAACAATACTTATTGGGAATAAAATAAAAAGCAATGATTGATATTATAAAGGATAAATGTACGGGATGTGGGGAATGCGTGGACATATGCCCGTCCGGCGCCATTGTGCTGGTTGAAGGCTGCGCAATTGTCAAGGAAGGTGAGTGTGTTTCGTGCGGTTCTTGCGAGGCTATGTGTGAGGCAGGGGCTATTGTTACGCAGGCGCCTGTAGGGGCGCTTCGCCATACGCCGCCTCTGTGTAAAGGCGTATGGGTTGTCGCTGAGCAACGCAAGGGGCATATCATGCCGATTACCCATCAACTTCTTGGCAAAGGGAGGGAAGTCGCTGACGCCTTGAATACCCCTTTATCCGCAGTGGTTATTGGTTGTGATATGCGCGAGCAAGTTGAGTCTCTTGCAGGTTATGGGGCTGACGCGGTATTTTATGTAAACCATCCGGATTGCGCTAATTTTAATGATGAGCTTTATGCCGGAGTTCTTGTCCGATTAATAAAAGAGCATAAGCCGGAGATAGTTTTGGGAGGCGCTACTGCCATAGGGAGGTCATACATACCCGCGGTCGCCACCTTGCTTTCGACAGGTCTTACAGCCGACTGCATAGGACTTGAAATAGATAAGGATACTCAATTGTTGTTGCAGACACGGCCTGCTTATGGCGGCCAGATCATGGCTACTATTGTGTGCCCTGAACGTAGGCCGCAGATGGCGACTGTGCGCCCTAATGTTATGAAAAAGCTTCAATTTGATTCTAACGCAAGATGTATAATACAGGAAGCGCCTTATGATCCCAGTTTATATACTATACGCACAAGGCTTGTGGAAGAGTGCGAAGACAATGAAAATGAGGGGATGTCGTTGTCTGATGTTGATATTGTTGTCGCCGGAGGGAGGGGCATGAAGGGGAAGGAACATTGCGATCTTCTTCATGAGCTTGCCCAAATTCTGGGCGGCGCAGCAGGAGCTTCCAGGCCAGTAGTGGATTCGGGCTGGATGCAGTATCGTCAACAGATTGGGCAGACTGGCAAGACAGTCTGCCCCAAGTTATATATCGCTGGTGGTATTTCAGGCGCGGTGCAGCACGTTGTCGGCATGGAATCTTCAGAGGCGATAGTTGCTATAAACAAAGATCGTTTTGCTCCGATCTTTGATGTGGCTACTTATGGAATAGCAGGAGACCTTTTTGAGGTGCTTCCTGTATTGATAAAACGTTTGAAAGGATTGACTTCTTAGGTGTTTAGGCTGAAGGCTTTTAGTAATAAGTTAGATGTTTTATAATCTTTAGCCTTCAGTCTAAACGCCTGAGTAGCTACTAGAGGTGAGTTGTGGGAACTAAACGGATTGTAGTTATTACAGGCGGGTCAAGAGGTATTGGCCGCAGCATTGCGCTCCGGTTTGCGGCCAAAGATGTGAAGATATATTTCAATCATTATGATCAGACAAATAATGAGGCTGATGAGACAATAAGGTTGCTTGCTGAAAAAGGGAGTGATGCCCACTGGGAAAAGGTTAACGTGGCATCAAGGGTTGAAGTGGAAGAATTTTTCAAGAAGGTGACGGATGCGGAAGAGAGGGTGGATGTTTTGGTAAACAACGCTGGAATCACCATGGACGCCCTTCTTGTAAGAATGACTGAAGAGGCGTGGGATCGGGTGATAAACATAAATCTTAAAGGCGCGTTTTTGTGCTCTCAGGCAGCGGCAAAGGTCATGATGAAGCAGCGGGAAGGGGTTATCGTCAACATAGCCTCGGTTGTGGGAGCGATGGGGAACGCAGGGCAGGCAAATTATGTCGCTTCCAAGGCCGGACTTATTGGATTGACAAAGACCGCTGCAAAAGAGCTTGCGTCCAGAAATATTCGTGTAAATGCAATTGCGCCTGGCTTTATTGAAACAGATATGACCGCGGTTTTGTCAGAAAAGGTAATAGAAGCAATGCGTCAGCAGATCCCCTTCCACAGGATGGGCCGGCCTGAGGATATTGCGGAAGCGGCGTATTTTCTGGCATCAGCAGGGGCGTCATATATTACAGGTCAGGTTATGCATGTAAATGGCGGCATGTACATGTAATAACGGTTTGTTTAATAACTTAAGGAGGGTAATGTTATGTCAGCAGAAGAGAAGATGAAAAAAATTATTGCAGAACAACTTAGCGTGTCAGAGGACGAGGTTGTTCCTGAGGCGTCTTTTGTAGACGATCTTGGGGCGGACTCACTTGATCTTGTTGAACTCATTATGGCGCTTGAGGAGGCATACGACGTCGAAATACCTGATGAGGACGCTGAAAAGTTAAAGACTGTCCAGGATGCCCTTGACTATATCAAAAGCAAGACATGATTATTGGACTATAGACCACGAAAACAGATCATCAGTGGTCTATAGTCTATCGTAGGAGGGATTCTTGAATAGTCGAAGGGTTGTCATAACAGGCGTTGGGTTGATTACTCCTCTTGGGATAGGGGTTGAAAAGAACTGGCAGGCGCTATGCAACGGAGAGTCAGGGATTGGCCTTATAACCAAGTTTGATGCTTCAAGGCATGACACCAAGATAGCTGGCGAGGTCAAGGACTTCAGGGCCGAAGATTTTCTTCCTCTCAAACAGGCGCGGCGTATGGACCTTTTTGTCAGCTATGCGGTTGCGGCAGGCCGGATGGCGCTGGAAGATTCTGGTTATAAGATTGACAGTTCGACCTGTGGGCGTATTGGAGTTATTACCGGATGCGGATTGGGCGGTCTCAGCTCCATGGAGAAGCATCATGAGCGTATGCTGGCGGAAGGGCCTCAATCCGTCAGCCCGTTTTTTATACCCACATTGATAGCCAACATGGCGCCGGGGCAGATATCCATATTGCTGGGCGCAAAAGGGCCCAATAGCGCTGTAGTGACGGCATGCGCCGCTGGCGCGCACGCTGTGGGAGATTCTTATTGCATAATACAGAGAGGCGCTGCTGATGCAATGATATCAGGCGGGGTAGAGAGCGTTATAACCCCTCTTGCCGTAGCAGGGTTTAACTCCTTAAAGGCGCTTTCCACCAGAAATCATGAGCCGACAAAGGCGTCCAGGCCTTTTGACCGCGACAGGGACGGATTTGTCATTGCAGAAGGATGTGGAATCCTGATTCTTGAGGCCCATGACAGCGCTCTTAAAAGAAATGCCAAAATATATGCTGAGCTGATCGGCTATGGAATGAGCGGGGATGGTTATCACATGACTGCGCCGCCACCGGATGGAGAAGGGGCTGTGAGGTGCATGCAGGAGGCGTTGAAGAATGCAGGGCTTAGGCCCGAGGATATCGACTATATCAATGCGCACGGCACGTCAACTCCGATGAATGACTCTTGTGAAACACAGGCGGTAAAGACTGTTTTTAAAGAACATAGCTATAAACTTGCGATAAGCTCTACAAAATCCATGACAGGCCATATGCTGGGCGGATCTGGCGGGGCGGAGACTATTATAACGGCATTGGCGATAATTAATGGAATGATGCCGCCGACTATTAATCTGGACAATCAGGATCCCCAGTGTGATCTTGATTATGTGCCCAACAAGGCCAGGGCGAGAGATATCCGGTTTGCAATGACCAACTCCTTTGGCTTTGGCGGGACAAACGCCTCGCTTATATTAAAGAAATACGAGGGCTAGAAGTGAAACTGATTATCGGATCAGACCACGCAGGTTTTCTTTTGAAAGAGGCTGTTAAACAATTTTTAACAGGGTGCGATGTTGAGGTCACTGATATTGGAACCAAAAGTGAGTCCTCAGTGGATTATACTGATTTTGGAATCAAGGTTGCGCAGGCGGTTGCTGAGGCCAGATTTCAAAAAGGCATTCTTATATGCGGCACTGGAATGGGGATGTCTATGACAGCCAATAGGTTTCGGGGCGTAAGAGCGGCTTTGGCAAACGATCTTTTTTCAGCCATTATGAGCAGACGGCATAACGACTCTAACGTGCTAGCGCTTGGAGGTCGTGTTTTGGGTGAAGGGCTTGCGTTTGAGATTGTAAAAGCATGGCTGGCTACTCCCTTTGAAGGGGGTCGGCATCATAGACGAATTGAAAAGATGGATAATCCTCTGCTTTAAGGATATATGAATCATGATAGAGATTATTGAAAAGGTAGACCCTGAGATTGCCGGCGCTATCAGGCTTGAGTTTAAAAGGCAAACTGACAGGCTCGATCTTATTGCTTCTGAAAATATAGCCAGTCCTGCGGTTATGCTTGCACAAGCCACTGTCTTTGGAAACAAGTACGCGGAAGGGTATCCTGATCGCAGGTACTACGGTGGATGTGAGTTTATAGATATAGCAGAAAAACTCGCGATAGAACGGGCTTGTCTGCTTTTCAACTGCTCATGGGCTAATGTGCAGCCGCACTCTGGCTCACAGGCGAACATGGCGGTCTTTTTTTCGTTTCTTTCTCCTAACGATACGATCATGGGTATGGACCTTGCCCACGGCGGGCATCTAACCCACGGGAGTCCGGCGAGCTTTTCAGGCAAGTTTTTTAAGACTTGTTTTTACGGGGTGGATCAACGCACAGGATGTATTGACTATGATGCCGTAGCGTTTTTAGCGCGTAAGCATAGTCCTAAACTAATTATCGCTGGAGCTAGCGCCTATCCAAGGGTTCTTGACTTTGAGGCGTTTCGCCGTATTTCAAAAGAAGTCGGGGCATATCTCTTTGTTGACATGGCTCATATCGCTGGCCTGGTGGCAGCCGGAGTTCATCCTTCTCCTATTCCTTACGCTGATTTTGTTACGTCCACCACTCACAAGACACTGCGTGGGCCAAGGGGAGGGTTGATCCTCTCAAACTCTGAAGGGTTTGAAAAAAAGATCAATAGCGAGATATTCCCAGGGATTCAAGGCGGACCACTTATGCATGTGATTGCGGCCAAGGCGATTGCCTTCAAGGAGGCGCTTGCGCCGGAATTTAAAGATTACCAGCAACAAATAGTTGCAAACGCCAAGGCATTGGCAGAGAAACTTATAGCTTCAGGCCTAACCTTGGTTTCTGGCGGTACAGACAATCATCTAATGCTTGTGGATTTGACAAGTATGAATATCACGGGCAAGGAGGCTGAGCAGGCGCTTGACCGGGCCGGAATTACCGTGAATAAAAACGCTATTCCATTTGACACCTTGGGGCCGAGAATTACAAGCGGTGTCAGGATAGGAACTCCATCAATAACTACTCGCG
Organism: Pseudomonadota bacterium; assembly: GCA_043805295.1. Taxonomy (GTDB): domain Bacteria; phylum Desulfobacterota; class Desulfobacteria; order Desulfobacterales. The sequence goes on along the minus strand of JAZDIE010000123.1, from coordinate 4,001 downwards.
GTATGAAGGAGCCTGAAATGGAGACAATTGCTGAATTGATCGTCCATGTACTGGAAAATGTCCGAGACAACAGGGTGATAAACTTAGCCCAAGAAAGAGTTAGGGATTTGTGTAGCGCCTTTCCGCTTTTTCCCAATAGCGGGTATCAATTGTGAGCCGACCTGATTGGGAGACATATTTTATGGAGATTGCGCACTTGGTCTCCAAACGATCCACCTGCCGCAGACGTCAGGTGGGGGGTGTGCTTGTAAAGGAAAAACGCGTACTCGCCACTGGTTATAACGGTGCGCCTTCCGGCTTAAAGCATTGCCTTGACATAGGATGTTTAAGAGAAGATATGGCGATAGCCTCTGGGGAGCGGCATGAGCTTTGCCGTGGGCTTCATGCTGAGCAGAATCTCATCATACAGGCGGCGTCTTATGGTGTGCCGATTCGCGGTTCTATCCTGTTTTGCACCAATCTGCCATGCTCCATCTGTTCAAAAATGCTTATTAATGCGGGTATAGTTGAAATATTTTATGCGGCTGGCTATCCTGATAATATGACTGAGGATATGCTGGGGGAGGCGAATATCAGGCTGATAAAAACACTATGAAATGCCCCTACTGCACAAGCATTGACAATAAGGTCGTCGATTCCAGAATGAACAAGGAAGGGAATTCAGTCAGGCGTAGAAGGGAATGTCTTGAGTGCAACCGGCGTTTTACCACCTATGAACGAGTGGAAGAAATTCCTGTCATGCTGGTTAAAAAGGACGGTCGCCGCGAGCCGTTTGACCGCAACAAGGTTATGCTCGGCCTTAAGAAGGCGTGTGAAAAACGCCCCGTAAGCATAAATAGCATTGAAAACTTTGCTGACGAACTTGAGCGGGAATTGCACGACCTTGAAGAAAAAGAAGTCCCTAGTTCTTTTGTGGGAGGTCGTGTCATGGCAAAGCTGCACGAATTTGATCCTGTTGCTTATGTCAGATTTGCTTCAGTCTATAGAGAGTTCAAAGATGTAAACGATTTTGTGGATGAGCTTAAGAGTCTGCTTAATGGGCAGAAGAGAGAAGATTTTGAACATCCCAAGGAATAAAATCAGTTAAGTGTCTAAAGTGAACTAAAGTTTAAAGTGCCTAAAGTTATGAACTTATACATAGCGTCATAAGTTATAGCGCAAGGCGCGACGTAGACGAGGAGCGAGACGTACTTCCTGTACGTTGCAGCGACGAGTCAAGGAGCAACGCAGCGATCTGACTTATGATGCTATGTATAGACGAAGAATGCATGAGATTGGCGCTTGACTTGGCTGAATTAGGTCGAGGCTATACCTCTCCCAACCCCATGGTCGGGGGAGTGATCGTCAAAGATGGCAAGGTTGTTGGCCGGGGTTATCATGAGCGGGCAGGCGGATCGCATGCAGAGGTAAACGCAATAAGAGATGCGGGCGAATCGGCAAATGGATCAACGTTATATGTCACCTTGGAACCATGCAATCATGTTGGCTGTACTCCTCCATGCACAGAGGCTATTATAAAAAGCGGCATACGGCGCGTTGTGGTCGCCATGGAAGATCCAAATCCCGATGTAATCGGAAACGGGAACAGATTTTTAAGTAACTATGGGATCGAGGTGGTTTGCGGGGTTTTAAGGGAGGATGCCAAACGGCTGAATGAGTTTTTTATTCACTATGTCACTACAAAGCGCCCCTTTGTTATATTGAAGTGCGCCAGCACACTTGACGGCCAAATTGCTACACTCACAGGTGATTCAAAATGGATTACCAACGAGGAATCAAGAGGATTTGTACACGAGCTGCGGCATGCGGTGGACGCAGTAATGGTGGGCATAGGCACTGTGATGAAGGACGATCCTCAGCTCACTACACGGCTTGTGAACAAGATGGGGCGTAACCCTCTCAGGATTGTCCTTGATACCCATCTAACAATTTCTCCTTACGCCAGACTGTTGAATGATAGAGACGATTCTGGCACACTCATTGTCACCGGCGAAGATGATATATCGCCTGAAAAGAAACAACTCCTCTTGTCCAGGCCAGGGGTGGAGATCATGCCTTGCAAGTCCCTGAATGGCATGATTGACCTTGAACAGCTTATGCCAAAGCTTGGCGCAAGGGGCATTACGAGTCTTTTAATAGAAGGCGGAAGCCGTGTGAACGCGTCTCTGCTTGCTGGCCAAATAGTAAACAAGGTCTGCTTGTTTTTTGCCCCGAAAATATTTGGAGGAAATGACGGCGTGCCGTTGTTTAAGGGAGCAGGAGCCAAGACCGTATCAGAGGCTTTTTATTTAAAAAAAGTCTCAACAAGGCGATTTAAAGACGACCTGATGATAGAGGGGTATGTTTACCGGAATAATTGAAGGCAAGGGTAAGGTAAGACGTTTAAGGCGATCCGGGCAAGGTATGCGTTTGGAGGTGGAATCGTTTTTCCCAATTGAGGATACCCTGCTTGGAGATAGCGTTGCTGTAAACGGGGCGTGCCTTACGGTAATCTCCAGACAGAATAACGTATTTGAGGCGGATGTTTCTCCAGAGACCATATCAAGGACTACAATGATTGATATGGCCACAGGTGATATCGTAAACCTGGAGCGGGGCTTGCGGCTTTCCGCCAGGATTGACGGCCATCTTGTTTCAGGTCATGTGGATGGAGTGGGGACGATTCTTTCAAGGGAAATATGCGGAAACGCAATTATTATAAGTATTGAGGTGTCAAAAGTCCTTTCTCAGTATCTTATTGAAAAAGGCTCTATTGCAGTGGATGGAATCAGTCTTACCATAAACAATTGCATTGGAAATGCTTTCAAGGTAAGCATTATTTCGCATACTGCAGGAAAGACTACGATATGTGAAAAAAATGCTGGATCCAGGGTAAATATTGAGACAGACCTGATAGGTAAGTATGTTGAAAGGTTTATAAAGGGTTACGATAATACCCTTAGAAAGGAAAGACCAAGCCTGAATGAGGAACTTTTGAAACAGGCTGGTTTTTTATGAATGGCCTTCAGTCTATACACCTGAATAGTTACATGAGAGGTTAATAAAAGGTTATGCCTAAAATTACAATTGAACAAGCCATTAAAGAGGTCAGACAAGGCCGTATGGTGATCCTTGTCGATGACGAAGACAGGGAAAACGAAGGGGATATTATGATGGCGGCCGAGAAGGTGACGCCTGAGGCTATAAATTTTATGGCAAGGTATGCGCGCGGTCTGATCTGTCTTCCCATGACTTCTGAGAAGGCTGATGCGCTTGATCTTCCCTTAATGGTGGAAAATAACTTGTCTAAGTTCGGGACAGCGTTTACTGTATCCATAGAGGCAAAACGTGGTGTTACGACTGGAATATCTGCGCAAGATCGGGCGACTACCATTCTTACAGCAGTTGATAAAGACGCAAGACCAGGAGATATTGTTAAGCCTGGACATATATTCCCTTTACGCGCCCGGCGTGGCGGGGTTATTGTTCGAAGCGGCCAAACAGAGGGTTCTGTAGATCTTGCACGGCTTGCTGGTCTTGCCCCTTGCGGCGTGATCTGTGAAGTCATGAAAGACGACGGTACTATGGCGAGAATGCCGGATCTTGAGGAGTTTTCTCTCAAGCATGGCCTCGGTATTTGTACTATTGCAGACCTTATTGAATATCGTATGAGGAGGGAATCATTTGTTCATCGTGTCGCTTCCGCCAAACTTCCTACGGGTTTTGCTGGCGAATTTCAGGTAGTTGTCTATGAGAACGATGCTGATGATTATCTTCATATAGCCCTTGTAAAGGGAGAAATGGATCCGGAAGAGTCTGTGCTGGTGCGGGTTCATTCCGAATGCCTGACAGGAGATGTCTTTGGATCAGCACGGTGCGATTGCGGAGAACAGCTTAAAGCTGCGATGAAAATGATTCATGATGAGGGTAGGGGTGTGCTGTTATATGTCCGGCAGGAAGGTCGGGGTATTGGGCTTATAAACAAGATTAAGGCTTATGCCTTGCAAGATCAGGGTGAGGAT
>JAZDIE010000122.1:0-6976 GCA_043805295.1 Pseudomonadota bacterium | reverse complement strand
CGCCATACCCCTTGTTCAAACCCATCCAGAAGTTATCGAGATTGCAGCCAAGCTCAAAGGGTTTGCAAACAAGACGTGCGATCTGCTCGTTGGGAGGACCACACATCCAATAGTAATCAAGGTTGGAGGTCTGACCCAGCTTCCACGAAAGCGGCAGCTTATGGGATTGGCAAAAGACTTGGATGAAACAATCCCCTATCTGTGGAAGGCGCTCGATCTTTTTAAAACTATCAAAATGCCGGAGTTTGTCAGGGAAACCGAGTTTGTCTCGCTCAAGCAGACAGGGACATACGCATTCATCGGAGGCGATATTGTTTCAAGCGACGGGGTACACAAGTCAGAAAACGAATATCGTGCAATGTCTAATGAGTATATAGTAGATTTTTCCACATCTAAATTCAGTAAATTGAGCAGGGAATCGTTTGCTGTGGGGCCGCTTGCGCGCTTTAACAATAACTACAACCTGTTGCATACAAAGGCAAAAGATACGGCAGATGCCCTTAATCTTAAACCTGTAGCGCACAACCCGTTTTTACATAATCTTGCCCGATTGGTTGAGTGTGTGCATGTAATGTGCGAATCTAAAGATATTATAATGGAACTCCTGGACTCAGACAATTCCATTTGTTTTACGCCATATGAACCCGCTCCTTGCGAAGGGTCAGGGTCAGTCGAGGCGCCTCGCGGCATACTCCACCATTGCTACCAGATTGGAGAAAAAGGGAAAATCATAAAAGCAGATTGCGTGATTCCCACCAGCCAAAACCACGCCAATATCCACTATGACCTGCGAAAACTGGTTCAAGAGTTATTTGAGCAGGGGAAAGAAGAAAAAGAAATCACTAAAATAGCCGAGATGTTGGTAAGAGCCTATGATCCGTGTATTTCCTGCTCGGTGCACTAATAAGATTTAACCTCCATGCCCCTCCTGGAATTACAACAATTAAGCACAGTGTTTGATACAGAGCGCGGCGTTTTACGCGCTGTTGATGAGGTTTCATTTTCTGTAAACCAAGGTGAAACACTTGCCATAGTGGGCGAGTCAGGCTGCGGCAAGACCGTGACAGCCCTTTCCATTATGCGCCTTATTGGGCATCCGGGAAGAATAGAATCAGGCAAGATATTTTTAGATCAAAAAAATATTCTTGGTTTAACCGAACAAAAGATGCGGAATATTCGTGGAGGCGAGATCAGCATGATCTTTCAGGATCCAATGACCTCGCTCAATCCGGTTTTAACCATAGGCGATCAAATATCTGAGGCGATCTGTTTACATCAGGGGGTAAATAGCAAAGCCGCGCTTGATATCGCGGATGAGATGCTACAAAAAGTGGGAATGCCTGATTCAAGACAAAAACTGCGTGAATATCCGCACCAATTGAGCGGAGGGATGCGACAAAGAGCCATGATAGCAATGGCACTCTCCTGCTCGCCTAAATTGATAATAGCAGACGAGCCTACCACCGCGCTTGATGTGACTGTGCAGTCCCAGGTGTTGGGACTGTTTCAATTGCTTAAACAACTTGGCGATGTCTCAATCCTGATAATTACCCATAATCTGGGAGTAGTAGCTGAAATAGCAGACAGGGCTATAGTAATGTACGCTGGCCAAATAGTTGAACAAGGGAATGTTGTCCCCCTTTTTCATAACCCTCTTCATCCTTATACCCAAGGGTTGTTAAGATCCATACCCAGCATAAGGCCATCCTCTTATAAGAAACAACTTATATCTATTCCAGGGAATGTGCCTAACATGGCAAGACTTCCTGTCGGATGCCGGTTCAAGGATCGCTGTGATCAGCGTTTTACCCAATGTGACCTTCCACCCCCTTTTATAGATAAAGCGGATAATCAAAAGGTAAGATGCTGGAGGTATCAATAAAAAATGCAGGAATCTCTTGTTGTATTAGACCGGGTTAAAAAACAGTACGGCCTAAAAGACAAATTTCTTAAAAAAGGCAAATTTGTCAGGGCGGTAGACGGGATCAGCCTTGCCGTTAATCAAGGGGAAACACTTGGAGTTGTAGGCGAGTCAGGGTGCGGCAAATCAACACTAAGCCGTTTAATCCTGGGTATTGAAGCCCCAACAGAAGGAATCGTTTCCTTTGACGGAAAAGACATACAGTCGTGCGGCAAAAAAGAGCTAAAACATATCCGGAGATCTATGCAGGCTATTTTTCAAGATCCATATTCCTCTCTCAATCCAAGAAAAAAAGTTGAATCCATACTCGCAGAACCATTTATTATACATCAGATATGCGACAAGAAAAGCCGCTTTCAGGAAATACTACATCTGCTCGAAACAGTCGGACTCGGTGCTGAACATGCGGCCAGATACCCCCATGAATTAAGCGGAGGGCAACGCCAAAGGGTCGGTATAGCAAGGGCGCTGACGTTAAAACCAAAATTTATTGTGGCTGACGAGCCTGTCTCAGCGCTGGATGTCTCGATACAAGCTCAAATTATTAACCTGCTTGTTACGCTTAAAGAAAAGTTCTCTCTTACATATCTTTTCATCGCACACGACCTGGCTGTTGTGCAGAATATAAGCGACCGGATTGTGGTTATGTACCTTGGAAGGCTTATGGAAGTTGTAAGCAAAGATCACTTCCTTGACCCGCCTCAACACCCATATACTAAAGCGCTTCTTGAGGCGATTCCAATCCAGGACCCATTGGAACGAAAGGCCAGATCGCTATCCTATGGGGATAGTTCGCATTATGATGATACTCGCGTTGGTTGCGTGTTCTGCCCGCGATGCGAATATGCCAAGCCTTTATGCCGTACTACCCCCCCAGCGTTAAAAATAGCAGGAAAAAACCGATGGATTGCCTGCCACTTGTTCTAGCGTAGCTCCCTGGCCTTCAAAACCTCTTGAAATATCCGATAAAATTCCTGATGTTCGAAAAGGGATTTTTTTAGTATCATCTCGAACTGGTCAAGGTTGTCAGGGCTTACTACTATGTTCACGCTTTTTGCAAAAGAAGCCATACGGTCAAGTGTGCGAAAAGTCTTTCCAATAAGAACCACAAATATATCCCTGCGTATGGCCATTGGCAAAGAATTCAAATATCTAAGCACGTAATTGCTCTCAGGCGGCGAGTTCTCAAAAATATGGTTTACAACAACAATATCATAAACATGGAATTTCATCTTCATAAGGGCGTCGTGATTAGAAAGCACGGAAGTGATATGATACCCTATATTTTTTAAGGCGCTGGAAATTTGAGCCGTATAATGTTCATCATCTTCGCACACCAATGCTGTTTTTGCGCCTTGCTCCAAAAACTCAAAAGGAATAGAATCCAGGCTGTAATCTTCCGGCTCCTGATGCTGAGAAGTTTCAACTGGGTTGAGGATCAGCTCATTCTTGCACTTAGGACACGAAACGCGCGCTGTTTGCTTTTTAGGTATCTTTTCGTCAGGTATTTTCAGCTTGCTGCTGCATTGGGTACAAACAAGCTCCATTATACTTTACTCCCAGGACGAACGCAGGTCCTTTTTCCCATATTCTTTGTCGATCTCCAAATTGTCAATGTCTGTGGTTTTTTCACCCCGCCTCTTTTTCAAGAGGTCGATTCCCCTGCTCGCGCCTCCCTTGCGGGTTGAGTACGCAAGCGCTGTTTCTTCGGTTATTATCCCGTTTTTATAAAGCACGTTTACGATATAGCTATCAAACGTCGTCCAGCCAAAAGGCTCAGACGCCTCTATAATTTCATAAAAGGTCTTTCCTTCCGCCTCTCCATTTAGGATAGATTCTTTAGCCCTTAGATTGTTACCCATAATTTCAAAGGCAGCCACTCTCCCTTTTTCTATCTTTGGCAAAAGCCTTTGACTGACAATCCATTTTATCGCCTCAGCAAGACGTATCCTGATAAGTTTTTCTTCCTCTGTGTTAAACATACCAAGTATACGATTTATGGTCTGGCCTGCGTCAGTGGTATGAAGAGTGGAGAGAACCAGATGCCCTGTCTCCGAGGCATTCAGCGCAATCTCGACTGATTCCCTGTCACGCATTTCGCCTACCAAAATTACCTTTGGAGCCTGCCTGAGGGCCGCCCTCAGGCCATTTGCGAACGTGTCAAAATCAGTCCCCTGCTCGCGCTGGTTGAATGTGGCCTTTTTGTGCTGGTGCTGGTATTCAATAGGGTCTTCAAGGGTTACCACATGAACTGCCCTGTTTTCATTAATGTCGTTCAGAATTGCGGCAAGAGTAGTGGTTTTGCCAGTGCCGGTTGCCCCTGTGACCATAATGATTCCATTTTTCTCCGCTGGTATCTCGCCAAGGACTTCAGGGAGTCCCAACTCAGCCCTGGTTGGAATCTTTGCCGCCAATTTTCTCATTACAATGGAGTATTGATTGCGCTGTGAAAAAATATTGACTCTAAAACGAGCCTTGCCCGGCAACTGGTAGGAACTGTCACACGAACCTTCCCGCAATAGCGCCTCATACAGCCTCCGGTCGTTATGTATAAGGTTCAAAGCGAATATCTCGGTTTGGAAAGGAGTCATAGAATTAATGGAAGGAGAAAGTTCTATGGGTTTCAACACCCCAGAGCTTTCCACCTGAAACGGACGTCCCGCAGTTATGTTTATATCCGAGACATCGTTTTTGCTTTCCAGTATCTTTGAAAGTATATGGTTAATTTCTTGTTCTCTCATCTTTTAATCTCAGGCTTCAGTAAAATCCTGCGGCGGGTTCTTCATGTATGAACGGAATTTAGCTTTTTCATTTGCCTTGTTGTATGCGTCATCGCCGCTGATCCATCCCTTTTGTAAAAGCTCCATGATCGCGTCGTCCAACAGTTGCATACCGTATTTTTTCCCTGTCTGGAGCATAGAGGGTATCTGATAGGTCTTAGACTCTCTAACCAGGTTTCGGACTGCCGGCGTAGCCAGCATGATTTCCATAGCAGCGCAGCGTCCTTTCCGGTCTATCCGTTTAAACAAGGTCTGACAGACCACAGCGCGTATACCATCGGCCAGGGTGGATCGGATCTGCATCTGTTGATTAGCAGGAAAAACCTCTATCACCCTGTCTACTGTTTTTGCCGCGCTGGTTGTATGCAAAGTACTGAAGACAAGGTGCCCTGTAGCCGCCGCCTCAAGCGCAAGCGAAATTGTTTCAAGGTCGCGCATTTCTCCCACCAGTATGATATCCGGGTCTTCGCGCAGCGCTCCGCGAAGCGCAGCGGAAAATGATTTAGTGTGAGTGCCGTGTTCTCTGTGGTTTACGATACAGCTTTTGCTCTTGTGTACGAACTCTATAGGATCTTCAACTGTAATAATATGATCCTTTCGTATTGTGTTTGCACAGTCTATTATTGCGGCAAGAGTAGTGGATTTTCCGCTTCCTGTAGGCCCGGTAACCAACACCAGCCCCCTGGGAAGGTTTGCCAGCTTTGTCAGCACAAGAGGAAGTCCGAGTTGTTCGGCGGTAAGAATTTCGCTGGGTATTTCCCTAAAAACCGCCGCAATCCCGTTCCGTTGCAAAAAGTAATTCGCCCTGTACCGGGCAAGGTTCGGCACCTCATAACCAAAATCAAGGTCACCTGTTTCTTCAAATACCTTAATTTTTTCTTCAGGCGTAATTTCATAAAGCATTTTTTTCAGCTCATCGTTTTCAAGCACCTTGTATTTTATCCGCTCCATATCGCCGTGAATTCTCAATATCGGCTGAGACCCGGCAACAAGGTGTAGGTCTGAGGCCTTTTGTTCATGCATAAGATTAAAAAAAGCATCTATCTTAGCCATGTATAGGCTCCTCTGGATGTTGTTTCTAAGTCAGATTTATATTCGGTAATAAACAATATAATCTTGAGCACCTTTTTTTGTTTTTAAAAAAACAAAAAAATATTGAAATATATGTGCTATATAATACATATTATATATATTTGTTTGTAACTATATATTTATATCTTCTCTGATGAATATAATGAAAAAAGAAATTCGTATAGGCTGTCTAGTCTCTGGAAGCGGCACAAACCTTCAGGCAATCCTTGATGCATGCAAAACACAAGATATCCAAGGCAAGGTGGTTTTTGTAGGATCGGACAACTCTGTCGCCTACGGCCTCAAACGAGCCAAGGCCATAGGCATTCCTACGTTCATTGTTGATTACCTTGAGATTGCGCATAGCATCGATCATGGCGAGATTGAACTTTTTCCACAAGACGTTAACTTGGCGGAGGTTATAAAAAAACAGACAGTCCTCCCCAAGTCTACCTTGCCTGATAAGTTGCAACTTTTTTACAAAAAAAGAATTGCGGCAGAGGCGGAACTGCTTGGACACATTAGCGCTTACGATATTGACTTGCTTGTCCTGGCTGGTTTTATGCGAACGCTTAGCCCTTATATCATAGATATATTCAACCCATCACCTCTTAATCCGCGCATTATGAATATCCACCCTGCCCTGCTGCCTGCATTTCCTGGAATTGACGGCTACGGCGACACCTTTCGATACGGATGCAAAGTGGGAGGCTGCACTGTCCATTTTGTAGATTATGGCGAAGATACAGGACCTATCATAGGCCAAGAAGTCTTTGAAATATCCCCTGATGACACAATTGAATCCGTTCGCAAAAAAGGACTAGCTTTGGAATGGAGACTATACGTCAAGTGCATCCAACTCTTTGCGCAAGACAGGCTTACTGTACAAAAAAAAAGATGCCAGCTTAAGGGGGGACACACTGTTGATAGGACTATAGTTGAAATTCTACCATAATTTCTGGACGATTCAGCAACCTAACCCAATAGCCCATTTTACTATTTCATCATAAAACAGGAAATCCTGCTTGATAGATACTAAAAAAAACTATTCCATCCTTCGGGATAAAATGGTCGTGCAGCAAATAGAGGCACGGGGAATTTTTGATCAAAGAGTGCTTGCTGCTATGCGTAATGTCCCGCGACATCTCTTCATCCCAAATGCCTTTCAAGCCGAAGCATATGCTGATCATCCCTTGCCGATCGG
>JAZDIE010000121.1:0-3391 GCA_043805295.1 Pseudomonadota bacterium | reverse complement strand
AAGACTTACACGGTATCCTGAAGGATTAGCATCAGCCCTGGAAAAAATCTCATCAAGTAAGATGGAGCCGACTTATGCAAATAAGGTTACTGCGCCTATGTGTATTGTCAACCCGTTTAAACCAAAAACCGATGCCATTTTAGAACTCACAAGCACTCATCCTCCTATCATGCAAAGAATTAAAATCCTGAGAAGCATCGCATCCGGAGTTTCGTATAAAGAATACCAGGCGGCGTATGAAAAAATAGTAGGCGAAGATAGACCAATCATTCCACCATCAGGCATTGAAGACAAATCCAGATTTCAGATTAGACAACCATCGGTCGAAAAAGAACCCCTGCAACCTGAACCCAAACATGCAGCCAGAGGTCTTGGAGATCTTATTCGGGCAGTTAATAACTACGCATTTCTTGCATGCCCTTGCGGTCTTACGCTAAAAATTCCCCCGAACTTTAAGAAATCCAGTATCTCATGCCCGCGCTGCGGCTGCGAGCATCAAGTGCCGTTAGCAAAACTTTCCGCGCTCACGGCTGCAACCAGTCAAATATCCAAAAATCATCCTACGCAAAAACCAGTAAACGACTCAGAGGCTTATGTAAAAAAAAGGACTGGCTGGGAATCATTTTTGTAGCCGTTCACTGGCAACGGGACTCCCGATGTTCCAATGGCAGGTCCGAGAGTAGACCTGTTCAGCTCCCACAAGGGGCGAGGGAGTAATAAACTGTGTTTTCATGGTAAAGCTAAACACGCATAAAAGTGAGGAAGCGGACTGGCCGATGTTATCCCTATGGAAATACTTTCGGCAAGGTTTTGTCTCATGACTGGGTAGATGTTAATGAGGCTGAAACCGTTTGGTCTGTGGATAGGCTTTAAGTGCCTGTTTTTTAGGGAGTTGATTATCGTAACTCTTCCCTTTATTGCAAAATAAATATTTTCATCCTTCGTTGTGCACATGCCGTGCATGATGGTTCGTAAGACAACAACATGACGCATCCTGATTCTAACCTGTTTCCTTCTTCCAAAAACAACCCTCGGCAAAACATCCTGAAACACCCTTTTGTATGGACCGCTACCACATACTTTGCGGAAGGCCTTCCGTATTCCATTGTGCGTCAGATTTCGAGCGTTTTTCTTAAAGACCATCAGGCAACGCTCCAGGCGATTGGGCTTACCTCTTTGTATGGGCTATCCTGGACGCTCAAATTTCTTTGGGCGCCTTTTATAGAAAAATTTGGAACTAAGAGGACTTGGGCTTGTCTTATGCAAGCCTTACTGGCAGTTCTTGCTTTTGCGATGGCCTTTGCGTCAGCGCTTACGCAAGCCTTGCAGATAGTTTCCGTGCTGTTTTTCATCATGGCCGTGCTCTCCGCGACTAACGACATAGCCACTGACGGATACTATATGGAGGCGCTTGACAAGCCTGGACAGGCAAGGTTCTTAGGCCATCGGGTTATGGGATACCGGCTTGCGTTGATAGCTGGTTTTGGCGGGATATCCCTGCTTGTTGACAAGACATCCTGGTTTGTTGGTTTTGGGGTTTTAGGGATTATGCTCGCCCTTGCCGCGCTCTTTCATTACATTTTTTTGCCTAAGGCGGAAGAGAAGGCAATCCCTATAAAGATACTTTGGTCATGGATGTTAAGCGGCAAGCGAATATTGTTTTTCTTTTACGCAGTTTCAGCGATTATTAGCCTTTTGTGGCTTTTAAAATCAGATATTGTCAGGGACTTAACCGCGCCATTACAACCATACACTGACCGTGTTTCAACCTCTGGCTGGATAGCGCTTGCCCTCTTGTTTTTTCTCTTATGCTTATTGGTTGCGTTAAGACCTATGAAACAATGGGCCACGCGTTCAGAATCCCTTTTTGGCCAAACGTTTGTCTCCTTTTTAGATCAACCAAAGATCATATCCATCCTCTTGTTTATAGTTCTTTATCGGGCAGGGGAGTCTCTTTTATCAGCCATGTCAGCCCCATTTATACTTGATATGGGGATAAGCAAATCCATGCTTGGAATTATTTCAGGAACCATTGGAACAATTTGCTCAATAGTTGGCACAATATTGGGCGGCTGGCTTGTGTCTCGATTCGACCTTGCGCGGACTATCTGGCCGATCACGATCATACAGAACATTACCAATCTTGTGTATATGTCTATGGCCTACAGATTTTCGGAACTTATTGGTAATCCAGGGCCGGATTCGGTGAACATCCTGTTAGTCGGCGGAGTGCACGCGCTTGATCAGCTAGCGGGAGGAATGGGGACATCGGTCTTTGTTACGTTTTTAATGCGCGCCTGCAAGGAAGATCATAAGGCGTCACACTTTGCTATTGTCTCAGGGCTTATGACCGTATGCGGAACGCTAATGGGGGCGGTAAGCGGATTTATTGCTGCATCAATCGGATATGCGCTTTTTTTCGGTATCAGCTTTCTTGCGTCCATTCCCGGTATGATTCTAATTTGTTATATACCTTTTTTGTCGTCCGATACAAAGCCAGGCGCATAAGTTTTTTTGCGGACATATATCGAAAAACTCAGTTGCCGGAAACCGCGCCGGTTTTTTTGGCACGGTTTCCGGTCAACTGTAGTGACAGGTTAATTGATTCAAGCAAAACCATTTTTATGATTTAAGGAAAATAGTCCTTGTTGGGGGTCATCCTTAATGATCATACCCTAAAAAGCATAACGTTGTAATTCGCCAGCGGCTATGCTTTTGTCTTACAATGTTGCGGTCTCTTTGAACGCCAATTCTCCATTGTCTGTGTCTAGTTCCGCAGTCAACCCCATTGGTATAGTCAAATTATCATTAATATGTCCGATCTCAAACCCTCCAATAATCGGTATGTTTGTTTCTTCAAAGTGCTCCTTAACTATTTCATGGATTACATGAGCGCCGCCACACTCGGAAAATGCGCCTAATGCTACACCTGATAAGCGGGACAATCTGTCACTAAGCCTAAGATGACAGAGCATGCGGTCTATCCGGTAAGGGGCTTCTCTCTGCTCCTCAATGAACAGAATAGCGCCATCCAGATCCGGTTCATAGGGTGTCCCTATTAAATGGCACAGATTGATAAGGTTTCCGCCCAGCACCCTTCCAACAGCCTGGCCTTTTTGAAGCACAATAGGTTCAGAAGGAGTTAGCCTGATTACGGCGTTTGAAGTAATTGCATCAAAAAACGACTCCCGGGTTTTCTCGGAACCGCTTCCCATGGTGGTCGCGACAGGGCCATGAAATGTCAATAAACGAGCTTTTGTATGAAAAGCAGCCAAAAGAACTGTTATATCGCTGAACCCCACGAAGACCTTTGGGTTGGCTGAGATGACATCAAAGTTAAGAAAAGGCAATATTCTGGCTGAGCCAAACCCTCCACGTGCGCACAATATCC
>JAZDIE010000120.1:0-4068 GCA_043805295.1 Pseudomonadota bacterium | reverse complement strand
TATTTTGCGATCAAGGACGCGCTTAAGACCAATGACAAAGGCCGCTTTCTGGGAACCCTTGAGTTTTTTCCGGAAGAAGGGAAATACCATTTTGACGGGCATCGCAAGTGCAACGCACGGCTTGATCCTGTTGAAACCAGGCGGCATGGCGGGATTTGTCCTGTTTGCGGCAAACCGGTCACGCTTGGCGTGATGTATCGAGTAGAAGAACTGGCGGATCGCAGCAAAGAGGGAAACACGGAAAGAGGGCGGCCATTTCAAAGTTTGATTGCTCTTGGACATATACTTTCCGAGGTGTTGCGTGTCGGCCATCAGAGCAAGAGGGTTAAAGCAATATATCATAACCTTATACGGGAATTGGGGTCAGAGCTTTATATTTTGCGCAAAGCGCCTATTGAGGATATCGGCAGGGAAGGCACACAATTGCTTGCTGAGGCGATCCGCAGGATGCGTAACAGCGATGTGAGTACTGTCCCTGGATATGATGGAGAATTCGGTAAGATCAGGCTTTTTGCCCCTCATGAACTGGAGGAGTTTTCCGGCCAGCAGTTATTGTTTAAGTTGCCCAATCCTAGCAGTTTACGCTTAAGCAGGCGTAAGCCAGAGGATTGTGTTGACTTAAATAGACCGGCGCGGGCGGCTAAACCTTCTCGCACACAGAGGGAGTTTGAATGGCCAGGTGTTTTTCATGGGTTGAACCCTGAACAGCAGGACGCGGTCCGGCATACCGGATCTCCATTATTGATTGTTGCAGGGCCTGGAACAGGCAAGACGCGTACGATAATACATCGGATCGCCTATTTGATTTCCAGCAAGATCGCTCAGCCTGAGGAGGTGCTTGCCGTTACTTTTACCAACAGGGCTGCAAACGAAATTAAGGAACGTCTAAAAAAACTTGTGAATGATATGGTCATCTTGTCAAAGATGAAGATCATGACATTTCATGCGCTATGTCTTGATATTATCAAAAAAGAACATGAACTGCTTGGAGTGCAAAAAGACGTTTTTTTGTTAGGCGACCATGAAAAGCTTGCCTTGCTGAAGGCTATTATTCCCTCTGGATCTGATATCTCAATGCTGGCTGATGCAATTTCAAGGGCAAAGCAGAACCTGATTTCTCCTGACCAGGATTTAAAGGGGGTTGCTGCTGATATAGACGCGGATGTTTTTCGAAATGCTTATAATTGCTACCAGGATTGGTTAAGCAAGAACCATTCGTTTGATTTTGATGAACTTATATTTCGGGTCGTTCTGCTTTTTGAGAACAACCAGGCTATAAAAGAGGATTATCAGAGACATTTTAAGTTTATTTCAGTTGATGAGTATCAGGATATCAACCATGCCCAATATCGTTTGGTAAAAGCGCTTGCGCCTGCTTGCTCAGACTTGTGCGTTATAGGAGACCCTGACCAGGCGATCTACGGTTTCAGGGGCGCTGACCCGTTTTATTTCAACACGTTTAGAAACGATTATCCATCTGCAAAATCGTTATTTATTTTTAGAAATTATCGTTCATCAGAGACCATATTAGAAGCTGCTCAACAGGTTCTTGGCAAAACCGGTCACAAGGAGAGGTTTATAACAGGTCTTCACGGAGGAGATTTAATCGTAACAACAGAGCTTCCCACCGAAAGATCGGAGGCCGAGTTTGTTATAAAAAATATTGAGGCTGAGATTGGCGGTATCAGCCATTTCTCTATCGAGAGCCGCAAGATTGATACATCGCATATAAGCTCTGAACGCGGGTTCTCTGATTTTGTTGTGCTTTACAGACTCAATGAGCAGGGTAATGTGCTGGAAGAGGCGTTTGAGCGGTCAGGGATTCCGTATCAGCGGATTGGCAAGGATCGATTTATAGACAAAAGGGGGATAAGAGAACTACTCTATTGCCTTAGATTTTCTGACCCTATGCTAAGAAATTCGCTGGGTATGGATATATTTACTCCGCCCGGACTTAAAGACATTGATGCTGAAGTCTTAAAAACATATGCAGATGGAGACCTGAACGTTGTAGAGAGGATAAAAAAGATCGTGCAGGGGGTGCCTTTTTTTATTGGGCTTTGTGCAGAAAAGACCTTTCAGGAAGACCTGAACCATCTTTTAAATATTGCTGAAGGGTTTGACTGTGGCTGCGTGGCAGGATTCTTGTCGTGTCTGAGGCTGGACAGAGAAGCGGACTTATACGATGCAAGATCTGAAAAGGTTTCCCTTATGACCTTGCACGCCGCAAAAGGGCTGGAGTTTTCAGTGGTTTTTATAGTCGGATGCGAAGCTGGTATTTTGCCTTATGCGCATGCTACCGGCGAGATGTCTAACCTGGAAGAGGAACGGAGATTATTCTATGTCGGTCTTACAAGGGCAAAAGAAAAGGTGTTCTGCACTTATGCAAAAAAGCGGTTTTTGTTTGGCAGGGAGCGAAATGCTGATATATCCCCATTTTTGCTTGATATTGATCAGGCGTTGAAAAAACAAGGAGATGGTTTTGATAAAAAGAAAAAAGGGCATGTTCAATTAAAACTTTTCGAGTAGATTAGGTGGAGAGGCTGAAGACTGAAGGGCGCATGATTTTTGACCTTAACGGCTTTACATTTTCAGCATAATATTTACTGCTCTACGGGATGAATAGTTTGAAACGAAATAAAATGAACTTGGCATTCAAGTGAGCCACCCCACCGCTTTTTTGGGGGTGTAATATTGGAATCAACAACTGGAGCAATAAATGGCAAAAGCCAAGAAAAACAATAACAAAGAAGAACCGCTGGAAAAACAGCTCTGGAAGACTGCGGATAAGCTCAGAAAGAACATTGACGCGGCGGAGTATAAGCACATTGTTCTGGGATTGATATTCCTCAAGTATATATCGGATGCCTTTGAAGAGTTGTTTTCCAAACTAAAAAGCGGTGAAGGCGAATATGCCGGGGCCGATCCGGAAGACAAAGACGAATACAAGGCGGAGAATGTCTTTTTTGTGCCGGAAAAGGCCCGGTGGTCATATCTGCAATCCAAGGCCAGGTTTCCGGAAATCGGCAAGAAAGTTGACGAGGCCATGGATGCCATTGAAAGAGACAATCCAACGCTTAAGGATGTGCTGCCAAAGGTGTTTGCCAGAGGGAACCTCGACACTACCAATCTTGGCGGCTTGATTGACCTTGTGGGAAATATCGCCATGTGCGATGCCAAGTCCCGAAGCGCGGATGTGCTTGGGCATGTATTTGAATATTTTATTGGTGAATTCGCCCTGGCCGAGGGCAAAAAGGGCGGCCAGTTCTACACACCGCGAAGCGTTGTTGAGCTGCTTGTGGAAATGCTGGAACCGTACAAAGGCCGGGTCTTTGACCCCTGTTGCGGTTCCGGCGGCATGTTTGTTCAATCCGAAAAGTTTGTGACCGGCCATCAGGGCAAAGTTAATGACATTTCTATTTATGGACAGGAAAGCAACCAGACTACCTGGCGACTGGCTAAGATGAATCTGGCGATCCGTGGCATCGACAGTTCCCATGTGAAATGGAACAACGAAGGCTCTTTTTTAAATGACAGCCACAAGGATCTGAAGGCCGACTATGTCATAGCCAATCCGCCCTTTAATGACAGCGACTGGAGCGGTGATCTCCTCCGCAAGGACGGCAGATGGAAATACGGCGCTCCCCCAGCCGGAAACGCCAACTACGCATGGATACAACACTTTCTTTATCACTTAAGCCCCAGCGGCCAGGCCGGGTTTGTTCTGGCCAAGGGATCCCTGACATCCAAGACATCCGGCGAAGGGGAAATTCGTAAAGCATTGATTGATGCCCGATTGGTGGATTGCATTGTCAACCTGCCCGCCAAGCTGTTTCTGAACACCCAGATCCCAGCCTGTTTATGGTTTTTGAGCCGGAACAAGGCCAACGGCAGGTTCCGCAACCGCACCAATGAAATCCTCTTTATTGACGCCCGCAATATCGGCCATCTGATCAACCGCCGGACACGGGAGCTTTCCGAAGAAGATATCGCCTACATATCGAGCACCTATCATAACTGGCGCCACGCAGGGAGGGCAGGTTTAGAACCTGCCCCTACAGGCTACAT
>JAZDIE010000119.1:0-7017 GCA_043805295.1 Pseudomonadota bacterium | reverse complement strand
GCCCGCAAATATGTGACACAGGAGTTTTCTTCGCTTGGAGTCCATCTTCTTATCGTGCTCCCTGGCAGGTCAGAAACAACAGGAGGCCCGCCGCCTCTTTTAGGGGAAACCCCCAGGGACTTAACACTGGAGGACGCGCTTGCCCTTGCCAGGTCGCATTCTATCCGGCGCGTTGCCCCAATTACAATCGGTTCCGCCCCTGTCTCGTGGGGTGGAAAAGAGAGGGAGATTACTGTCATAGGCTCTACTCAAGAGCTTTTTCAAGTTAGAGACCTTTCAATGGCGCAAGGCCGATTCATTGCCCTTCCCGATCCATCACGTGGTTCCGCCGAGTGTGTTTTAGGATACCAGCTCAAGCGAGAGGTGTTTGGAAATCAATCTCCCCTGGGAGAATGGGTGCGCATAAACGACCGGCGCTTCCAGGTCGTAGGCGTTATGGCCAAGAAAGGCGAGTCGCTTGGTCTGGACATGGGGGATGTAGTGATCGTGCCTGTGGCCTCGGCACAGGCCTTATTTAACATCCCCGGACTTTTTAGGGTTATGGTACAGGCTACAAGCAGGGAAACCGTATCACGGGCACAAAAAGCTATAAAAGACATTATCCAACAACGGCATGAAGGGGAAGAAGATATAACAGTCATTACTCAGGATGCTATTCTTTCTACTTTTGACCGTATACTTCGCGTTCTGACCATGGCTGTGGCTGGAATAGCAGCCATTAGTCTGGCTGTGGCTGGAATCCTGATAATGAACGTAATGCTTATAGCAGTTTCTCAGCGCACCGCAGAGATTGGACTCCTTAAGGCCATTGGCGCTTCTTCCGGTCAGATACTTAACCTTTTTCTTACAGAGTCTGCCCTGCTTTCCCTCATGGGAGCTGCTTTGGGAGCGCTACTGGCGTTTATGGGGAGTTGGGCAATGGCCCGCGCCTTCCCAACCTTTCCGATTGCTGTGCCAGCATGGGCGCTTGGGATAGCCGTCAGCGTCGCGATTTTTACCGGTCTAACGTTCGGCGTGCTCCCTGCCCGCAGGGCAGCCAGGCTTGATCCGGTGCGGGCGCTCTCACGGAGATAGCGCCGCCGGATTAGTAATCTCCCATTTCCTCAATACTTAATACCCTAACTACTATATGTCCTGTCCTACAATCAGGCATCATATCTCAATGTCTTTCCTGATACTTTTAGTATTGGTCTTAAAATTTACTAGGCAAAAGCCTTATAGAATGATAGGGATCATGCTGTTTTTCCTAATACCTCTGGTAGCCCAAAAATGAAAGGAGGTGTCGCAAACAAAAACTAGAACGTTATTCTCTGATGTAGCTTTTTGGTATTCTTCTCTTACACCTATGTTTTTAATGTGAATAAAGGAGGTTGTCATGTTTAGAAGATGGAATTTGAATGCTATCACGAAAATATCTGGCGCACTTTTTATTGGGTGCGTATTTGTTTTAGGTTGGTCTCAATTGGCTATAGGCGCTCAAGTCTATTTAAAAAACTCAGGCTGGAGTGATCCTACTGTTGGGACTTGGGATCCAGGCACAAGCACAGCTACGCTTACTAAGGATCTTACCAAGTATACTATTATAATTCAGGGTACAAATATCAAACTTGAAGGAGGCGCCCATACCTTGGATGGAAGCGGCGTTACTGGAAATGGTGTCCAAGTGAGTCCATCAAGTATCACGACTTCTTACATCACCATAAGAAATCTTACAGTCAAAGGATTCACTCACGGTATTCACGTCCAGGCAATTAGCAATGTCACTGTCGAAAAGATTACTGCGCTATCAAACTCTTATGGTATTTATTTCATAAATTCACAGGGTAGCACTATCTCAGAAAACACTGTCTATAACAATACCGTCACTGGCATTCACGCACAAAATACAGGGAGTAGTACTTTTACAAAAAACCACGCTTATTCGAATAAAAATTTTGGAATATATATTCCGTGTGATGGCGAAAATACTGTCACAGAAAACAATGCTCATGATAATACGGTATATGGGATTGGCTTTCAAGATAGCCACGGGAACACTGTTGAAGACAATGTTACAAAGGCAAACGGGGATAGTGGGCTTTATTTTATTCTTTCATCTGACTGCGCCATCCAAAACAATACTTCTGAATCAAACAAAAACGGAATCTGGATTTGGAATTCAAGAGGGTCCACAGTTCAAAACAACATAGTTAAATTGAATACTGACAAAGGTATTCTTATTCGTTGCGATCCGGGACAGCCAGCGGACGGGAATACTGTATATGGCAATGAGATCACATCAAATGGCGGAAACGGGATACACATACAGTCAAACAGTAAAAATTTAGTTCAAGGCAATATGGTGAGCGGAAGCGGGGACAATGGAATCTATTGTCGAAACGCAGGCACCAATAGATTTGAAGGGAATACCATTGAAGGAAGTAAAAATAACGGAATGTATTTTTTTATATGTGACGATAACCACATTGTTGCCAATGCCTGCCAGTCTAATGGAGGCAAGGGGGTATGGCTACACCACTCTTACCGTAATACAATTGAAACTAATCTTATAAAATTTAATACTCAGATGGGGATCTATCTTACTACGCAGTCTGGAAATAACCTTATAAAGGGGAATGATGTAAGCGCTAATACAAAGGCCGGGATTTTTTTTACAAATATGGTATGTGACAACCAGGTTCTCGACAATGTATGCAATGGCTCCACATCAAGCGTAGGCATATGGATAGAATTAAACTCAAAACGCAATACTATTGACGGGAATAGTTGCAGCGACAATTTTGGACACGGAATCATTCTGAAACAGTGCGCTAGCAATAATACGGTTTCAAATAACGTGGTTAACCAGACGAAAAAGTATTCTAACGGTGCAGATGGTTACGGAATAACTCTTACAAATCAGTCCAATTCCAATACGGTTTTTGGGAACACCTGCACAAGCAACGCGGTTTATGGCATTTCTGTGCAGTTTGATTCCTGGTACAATACACTAAATGGAAATTACTGTACAGGGAACAGGGATGGCATAATGATACGAAATCAATCCCAGAAAAATGTGCTAACCGCAAATCAAACCGTTGCTAACACCGAAAGCGGGATATCAGCCATCTGCTGCGCCCGTTCCAACAAGATTGGCGGAAACACCTGCAATAACAATAAGTTTGGTATCTATATTTGGAATAATTCATCCTTAAACACAAGTGATCTTGATGGTGATGGGAACAACTCCGAGACAGGAGAACCCAATTACACTATTGGGAATCCATCAGGCAATAAATTCTGGAGTGGAAATACTGTAGCAGTTATAATGCAGTAATAACCCAGCTTAAGCCGGATTTTAAACAGTAGGGGCGAAAAAATTTTCGCCCCTACTGTTTCCCTGCTGAACGCCCTCTTCCGCGCTCCCACATTTTTTTGGAATCGCCACTGTGACACCATACTCCCACTGACATCATGCTTCCCCTCATGCTCCAATGCAGGATTGCGTCAAAGTAAAAATTGGTGCAAATGATTTCTGGTTGAACCAAAGGATGTTTCATGGCCTTTAGCCTATCCACCTGTATATGCTTTTAGCCTTGATATAAGATACCCCTTTTGCTATTTCTTTTGATAAAGGGGATATCTCGGCATGAGCAAAAACAGCAAGCAAAACGTGTCTCATATTCTTGTAAACTTAGGCGCCTTTGTAATTGTGGTTGCAGGCATGAGCGCTGCAAAGGCTATCCTGGTTCCCTTTCTTTTGGCAATTTTTATTGCAATAATCAGCTCGCCCCCGCTTTTTTATTTGCAGCGTAAAGGAGTGTCTACCTGGCTTGCCCTTCTTGCAGTTATTGTAGGCGTATCGTTGATCGGTATTTTGGTTGGCATGCTTGTGGGATCTTCGGTCAAAGATTTTTCCGAGGCGCTTCCAGGGTATGAAACAAGGCTCAAGGAATACGTGGCTGTTATTGTTGGATGGATCGACAAGACTGGGATTGATTTTTCAGATCTTGCTCTAAACAAGATCTTTGATCCAAGCGCTGCTATGCGTTTTGCAGGGATATTCCTCAATGGCCTTGGGAATGTGCTGGCAAATGGATTTTTGATTCTCATGGCCGTTATTTTTATTTTGCTTGAGGCCTCAAGCTTTCCCAGAAAACTACGCGTGATACTAGGCCCCGACTCTTCGCTTAGTCATTTCAATGATTTTCTTATCAAGGTTAAACACTACGTGGCAATCAAGACTTTGGTGAGCTTGGGCACAGGTGTTTTGATTAGCATTTGGCTTACAATCTTAGACGTGAACTATGCATTGCTTTGGGGGCTTTTGGCATTTGCATTAAACTACGTACCCAATATTGGGTCGATCATTGCGGCTGTGCCTGCTGTTCTCCTTGCTTTTATTCAGTTTGGTATGGCTAAGGCAGTGGCTGCGGCAGCAGGTTTTATTGTAATCAATCTGTTAATGGACAATGTAATTGAACCTAGGTTTATGGGGCGTGGGCTTGGGCTTTCAACGCTTATTGTGTTTCTCTCCCTCCTTTTCTGGGGATGGGTGCTGGGGCCAGTGGGTATGATCTTGTCGGTGCCATTGACTATCACCGCAAAGATTGCGCTGGACAGCAGAGAAGAGACGCAATGGCTTGGTATATTGCTTGGGCCTGAAACAGTTGTGGCGCCACGCAAAGAGGCAGGGCAAGTTTAAAATAAGAGCAAAACGACACGATATTCGACATCTATCAGGGTTTTGTGGCTTGTTGCTTTCCTTATTCTGACAGTCTTTCATTACAAGGGCGATGGATTTGCCGCTGATGAATCAGGCGCAATATCGACCTCAGGTCAAGCCGATAAAATAGCCAGCATGGCGGCCCTTCTTGAGTCTATAAGACAGATAGACGTTGACATAGAATTGAACCTGAACGCCTTTAAGAAAAGCTTTTCAAGCGCTGAAAAGGCTGGTTTGCAGTCAAAACTCGATGAATTAAGGTTGCGCAAAGATAATCTTAAGCTAAGCTTTATGAAAATAGCTTCTGGCGTGGACATAGCCATGCTTGTGCCTAAATCAGAGGAAGAGCAATTCTCGTAAACTTGGAATTGTCAGGCGGGCGCATCAGACTTCCTATCAGAGAATTGCTGGCATTGCACTCCCGGCCAACAATAGAAAGTGAGCTTTGGTTTCCGACAAGTCTTGGCGATTGGGTTTTGCTTGCCGACGGCACTCACGGCAAAGTTCTTCAGACCCCGCAAGTTGTTGAGCTAATGCTTCTTGGCGGAAGCAGAAAGGTTTACAAGGCGCATGATTTTATCTCTAAAAGTCCTGCCAGACTTTCGCCCAGCTTTAGAATTTATGTAAGGTTTGGAGTCGACTACAAACATCAATCTATTGTAACCGGGGATATCCCTGCCCTGTTTGAGCAGACCATAAGGCAGAGGCTTCAAGAAGGGGAATATGCATCTTATATGATTCAGGTCATAGCTCAGTTTGCTCAGGCCGGAGTTTCATCCTTGGATGTTGATGCCTTGGCTGATTTTTTGGGAGAAGCAGGGGGCGGTTATTTTGATCTTCAAAGGACAATACAAAAAATATGCGTGGAAACCTGCAATGCAAATGGCTGGGTCATACCATTTACGCAGCTAACCCCCTTCACATGGCGTAACTATTCAGGCGGATAGACTGAAGGTTTTTAGGCTTTAGTCGTTGCGTATGGACTGAATCAGCGCATAGCTCAACATGGGCATGGCATGATCTCAATTTGAGCAACATGAAATTGCGCTGATAATAATAGTGTGCTAATAAAAGTACTGCAAATCTAAATTGAAGGAATACATATATGCTTTTCCGATATCAAACCGCTGCCATTCAATACCACAAAGACACTAAAGAATATGTTCATCCAATTACAGAAAAACGGGTGCAAGACGTTCTTCAATGTCTTGCCGGTTGGAAAGAACCTGATCCGGTTAAACGCCGTAATTGGGGAATGCTGGTAAAAAATATCCGGGAGTTCTGGGAAGATCAGGATAATGCTAGCCAGTCGGATGAGGTTGAGGAAATAGTTTTTTCTTAATACCTTGCATATCCGGTCAAAAGCCCTAGTGCACGGAGATTGATAACTCGTCGGATGGCGCTTTTAACAGTACCGCTACCAGTGGGCAGGCCATTATCGCGAAATGTTTTATATTGAAATTTGGAGTGATCTCCAAAATATTCGGTCAATTTTTTCAAGGCAGCCTTTGGAGCGTTCCTTTTTCCTTCCATTTTTTTTCTGACAAGATCGGTAATTCCATTAATGTTGCCATCACGGAGCAGTTCCCGAATCTGTGTGGCGAGCCTTCGGCTTTTCTTGTTTGATATTTTCAGGGCATCAGAGATTAATTTTTTCACGATATTGATATTTTCGTATCCTATTCAAAAAGCAGGGGAGTGGACGAATTTTCGAGAACAGACAGCCTCACCCTGAGATTCATATACCCTAATGTATACTAATTATCTCATGTTGTCGGCCCCATTATGATTATTTTTTTTTAAAACTGATTTCTTTAGCGAGATGCCAGGAAATTTGAATAGGATACAAAAAACAGGCCTTTTAACAGTTGCCGTTCAATATCATCAAAACTTGCAGGTGTTTTTTCCTTGACCGCTACAATAATCATTTGTGCCAAATTTTACTTTGACGCAACCCTGAGCTAATTTAGAAATGTCTGAATATTCGATATAAGCTTTTTACGGGGAAAACAATGTTTTGAAATTGGTAAATATTTGATTTTTTCGAAGAAGTCATGACCACCGGCAAGGCCAGTGGTCATGACTGAGGCGGTAAATAATAAAAAAAGGGCCGGACTTGTTAAGTCCGGCCCTTAGTAGTGATGTGGAAGATTTTGTTAGACCACCTAGGGAGTGGTAAGAATGGTTCGTTGTATTTGTAATGTTGTTACTTGTGAGGTGTTACTGTAAGGCTTAGGACATACGACTGAATTAAACGTCCATTGCGGCAGAGTAGGCTGAACAACTGCTGACGGAATGGTTACTGGAAGCGG